>JACOST010000016.1 GCA_016178705.1 Deltaproteobacteria bacterium
ACCCGGACGATCCGCAGCCAAGCACGACGCCACGTCGGAAACAGACCGACCGACCACAGCGAATGATTCACCCAATCCACGATCAGCGCCTCCCGAGACGGAGGCCATGCGGCCAAATGGTTTTTCTACAAGCTCGTTAGTCATCCGCGAGCGGACGGGCGAGAAAAGCCCGCCCACTCACGGACCACGTGACTAACGCGCGCAACGAAAGCCGGCGTTGTATTGCGAGAAAAACGGCGAGGGGTAGCCGGTGACAGCGAGCGGGCCGGCATGCGTCGTGGTGTCCATGCTGCCGCCACGTAGAAGCGCGCCGGGGCCGGTCGCTGTCGTGCTCGCCCCCGACAAGCACATGTAGTCGTCGCTGAATGCGGCCCACCCGGGGCACGCCGTCGACGTGGGCACCCAGTCCGCCACCCACTCGTGCAGGTTGCCCACCATGTCGAAGGCGCCGTACGTCGAGACGCAACTGCTGCGCGAGCCAGTGGCAGTTACCGCGAAAGTGCCCGTGTTACAGTCCGTGGTGCCGTTATCGCCACCCGGGTCCGGCGAGCCCGCTGCCGCCTGTTGCCACTCGCCGTTCGACGGCAGCCGCTTGCCCGCGTTGCTGCACGCCTGCTGCGCCTGAAACCACGTGACGTACGCCGACGGGGTGATCGGGGTCGTGTCGAGCAGAGTCGCACTCAAGCTCACGGCAAAGATTGCGCTGCCCGTACACGTCGTGAAATTCAGTTCCGCCGCGCAGTCCTGGCCGTTGTTGCCACAGACGTAGTCGTCGCCCGCCACTCCGCGCTGGACGGCGGTGCCCAGCAACAGGTCGGCCCGCTTCACGGTGCCCCGCTGCACCTTGGTGATCAGCGTCTTGTTGCTCGTCGACCCGTGACACGCCGGGATCTCCCAGACGCTGGCTTCGTACTTGTCCACGCAGAACGAGCCGACCTTCACCGAGTCGATCGGACATTTCGTCGTCACGTCCCCCGGCCACGCCGCGGCGGCGGGCGCCGCCATCATCGCCGGGCCGGTCAGGCCGGCGAGCAGCGCCACGCTGGCCAATGCTGTACTCAGAACTTTCATCGCGTCCTCCTGTTCGCGCCATCGGCGCGGGTTGGTGGGGCATCGCCCCAGTTGTCGTTTGCTGCGACAACCAAACAGCAGGTCCGGTGCCAGGCGCACACCCGCACGGTGCGACGAGCACCGGCGTGCCGGTGCGACGCGCGGCATCAACTCAATTGACCAGCAGTGGAAACTTGAAGAAGAGAAATGGAAAGCGCGGTTACCGCAAAGCGTACTCTTTGATTTTCTTGCGCAGCGCCACGCGCGACAGACCGAGTGCTTGCGCCGCGCGCGAGATGTTACCGTGGTGCGCGGCGAGCACCTTGGCAACGTGCGTGGCCTCGAACCCCGCACGCGCGCGGCGGAGATCGCTCGCCTCGGCACTGTCCGCAGGATCGCTGCGCGGCGCCGTCTCCGGCACGACTTCGGGGTCGCGATCTGTAGTGGCGGGTTTCGGCACCTGCGCCAGCGTGCGCGGTAGCTGCTCGACGCCGATCGTCGCGCCGTCGGGCGCGAGCGCGACCGCGCGCTCGATTGCACTCTGCAGCTCGCGCACGTTTCCGGGCCACTCGCTGCTGATGAGCTGATCGATCGCGGCGGGCTCGATGCCGGCGATGCGCTTGTGATGGCGCTCGGCCGCGGCCGCGAGAAAGTGATCGGCGAGTAGCGGGATGTCTTCGCGCCGCTCGCGCAAGGAAGGTACATTGATCGGAAACGCCGCCAAGCGGAAGTACAGGTCGCGCCGAAAGCGGCCGTGATCGACTTCGTCGACGAGCTGGCGATTGGTGGCGGAGACGACACGCACGTCGATGGCGCGAGGATGGGGATCGCCGACGGGGACCACCTCGCCGTCTTGCAACACCCGGAGCAAGCGCGCCTGCATCGGCGGCGGCATGTCACCAATCTCGTCGAGAAAAATCGTCCCACCGTCGGCGGCTTCGAAAAAGCCGACTTGATCCTTCATCGCGCCGGTGAACGCCCCCTTGCGGTGCCCGAAGAGTTGGCTCTCCAGTAGCGATTCCGGCAGCGCGGCACAGTTGACGGCGATGAACGCCCTTTCCGCCCGCTCGCTGGCGCGATGGATGCCGCGCGCGACCAGCTCCTTGCCCGCACCGGTTTCGCCTTCGATCAACACGGTGATGGTGGACGCGGCGGCGCTGTCCATTAGCCGCAGCACGTCGCGCATCACCGCGCTGGTGGCGACGATGTCACCGAAGCGGTCGCTGCGGGCCAAGTCGCGCCGCAACGCGGCCACCTGCACGCGCAGTTTCTCTTCGGTCGATTTGAGCACGCCGTAGCGGCGCGCGTTCTGGATCGCCACCGCCACACCCGCGGCGAGCGCATCGAGAAAGGCGAGGTCGTCGTCGTTGAACGGGCGCCCGTCGAGACGATTGACGACTTCGAGCGCGCCGATGGTGCGCGCCTGCGCGGTAAGCGGCGCGGCCAAGATACTCCGGGTGGTGCGTCCGGTGATCTGGTCGATGCCGGCGAACCAACGCGGGTCGGTCGCGGCATCGTCGACCCGTACCGCACTCCCAGACTGCGCAGCAGCTCCCGCGATGCCTTGGTCGGCCGCGAACCGGGCTTGCTGCAGTCGCGCTGCCACGTCCGGGTTCTCGTCCACCGCGCACGGAAAGAAGAACTCGTTGCGATCGGGATCGATCAGCAACACCGCCGCGCTCTCAGCGGCCAGCACTTCGCGGCATTTGGCGATGACGAACGGAATCAGATCGTCGAGTTCGAGTCGTTCCGAAAACGCGCGGCCGAGTTCGAGCGCGAGGAGACGGCGGTCGGTGGGCTTCATCGCAAGCCCGCTTGATGACAATGGCGCATGGCTTGGCGACGACTGAAGCACGAAACCGCGCCCCGACTCAATCGCGGCGCGAACGGCCGCGCGTTCGCGGGAAGTCTCAGGCGGTGATTGACACGATCTGGACGCCCTCCTCTTTCGGGTCGCCCGGCATTTTCGGCGGCCGCGGGTTTCGCACCATGAACAGATTCTGGGGTTCGGTTCCGGCCGTCTGCGCCGGCGGCTGGTTGGTGTGGATGATGAACGTGATCTGCTGGCCGTTGACTCCTACGGCTACATCGACATGTTCGGCGGTTCCATGACATGACCAGAGGGAACCGATCGGCAGACCGGTCTTGGCGGTCAGGTCGATCGCCCGCAGAAGAGCCTGCGCCAGAATCTCTGCGGTGTTCTTCACGCTCCACCAGAATGTCGCCGGCGCCAACCAGTCGTTCAGAAAATGATCTCTCCCCGCTGCGGCCGTTATCCCTCCTACTTGATCTGTGAACACCTTGTGCTTCATCGCAAGAGCGGCGAATGCCGCGTTGTCGAGCGGCTGCTTCTTGAGCCAGTCTTGCAGGTCAGCGCGAACCTGCTCGCGGGTGGTTGGATTGTTCAGAGCGTTGTCGAGGTTGACAAAAAACGGTCCCTTCTGAATCGATTCAGGCATCGCAGTGGGCATCTTGGATTCCTTTCCATCGGATTCTCACGCCGCACGATGATCTGTATGGTCGTGTGTTTAGGTCCCGATCGCAAACGCGGTCGGTGATGGTCGGCACGGGAGCGCGCCGCGATTGGAGGGGCTCGGGACACTCTCATACCTCCCAGGTGACGGCGTAGAGCTGAAAGCGATCGGAGAAACCCTTGAGCGCGACGCTGCCACAATCGCGAAAGGTGAATCGCGTGTCGCCCGCGAGCTGCCGTACGACGTCGGAGACGAGGATCTGCCCAGCCTCAGCGCCGGCGCAGATGCGCGCCGCGGCGTTGACCGACGCACCGTACAGTTGACCTTCTTCGGCGATGGGGTTGCCGGCGTTCAACCCGACCCGCACGCGAATCGCGTGCTGCGGTTGCGCGCCGTTAGACGCGGCAAAGTCGCTCTGAATGGCGACCGCACAGGCCAGTGCCGCCCGCGCCGATTGAAACCAAGCGTTGACCCCATCGCCGGTGTGTTTGATCTCCGTGCCGCCGTGCTTCGCCAGGCACTCACGGATGATGGCGTTGTGCGTCCGCATGACAGCCTGCGCCTTGCGATCGCCCAGCCGCTGAATCAGCGGCGTGTAGTCCTCCATGTCGGTAAACATGATCACGCGCGGCTGCGTCGGCGGCAGGGAACGGTACGCCGGCTCGGTTGCGTTTGCCGGTTTGCGGATCGGCGTGGCCAAACCACGACTGCGTGCGTACGCGGCCGCAGCGGCTCGGTCAGCAGACCCGGTCTTCTGCAAGATGCTGCGCACCCGGCTAGCCACCGAGACGGGGCTCAGCAACATCTCCGCAGCGATTTCATCGTCGCGGCGGTCGTGGCTCAGTCGCGCCAACACGTCGATCTCGCGTTTGGTCAACTGGTTCGAGTCACGCGGCGTGGGAGCCGGCAGTGACGTGGGCAGCGCGGCCGCCAGTTCGCCGGCGCGCTGGCTGAAAGGGATCATCTCCCGGTCGGCAAAGATCGATGCGGCGTGATGCAACAGCTCGCTCGCTCGTTGGCGATCTGCGTTAGTGCCGCGCGCGGCCAGCATGCGAGCGTAGTCCAGGCACGCGCGGCCCAGTTCCGGCTGGGCATTGGCAGCGGTTGCCGCCTGCAGCGCGAGCTGAAAGTGCACCTCGGCATCCTCCCACTTCCGGTGCGATGCCGCAGCGACGCCGCACAGGCGCGGAATGAGAAACGGCCAACCGTTGCAGAAGAGGGCGCCACTCTCGGCGGCAGCGCGCAAGATGCCCTCGATCGGTTCCACGAAGCTCGGTGTGTTGACTGCGTCGGCCACCTCCACGACCGCGCACAGGCAGACGATCGTGTTGATATCCGGAGCGGCGTCCCGCAACAGATCCACGACCGTGCGAGCGAAGCTGGTGGCGTCCGCATCGGTCAGACGATGCGCGTAGAGCGCCAGGAGCTGCCGATAGACCCAGGCAATGAATTGCACCGAGGCGCCGGGGTCGGGAAACACGCGGTCGGGCTCGACCAGAATGTCGATGGCATCCGCCGCGGCATCCCATTCGGCCCGCAGCGCCCGCGCACCTGCGAGTGCCGGGAGGAAGAGCAAGCCACCCCAGGGGTAGTGTGAACGGTCCAGCATCAGCATCGCGTGCGCCGCGTAGGTCTCGACGTCGTCGAACGCGCCGCGCGCCAATGCCACACTCGACAGGGCAGTGGCGGCGAGCGAGCAGCCGGTCCAGTCCTGGATCTTACGGCTGAACGCGCCAGCATCTGTGGCCCGTGCGTGGGCCTCGTCTAGTCGCCCCAACCAAGTCAGCAGCAACGGCACGCGAGACCGGGCGTTGGCTTCCAGCCATACGTCGTTGGCAGTTCGGGTATCGAGCAGCGCCTGCTCGTAGTAGTCGAGTGACCCGTGCAGATGGAGAGTCTGCATCTGAGTAAGTCCGAGCGCCTGACGAGCATAGCCACAGAGCTGCGCGTCGGGGATAGCCAGCCCTATGGCCAGTGCGCGTTCCGACAGTTCGCGGGCCTTGTCCGGTTGTCGCGCCGTCCAATACACATCGGCGAGCGTTGACCAGATGCGCCCACGCAACACGGGTTCGGATTCACCAAGGGCTTCGAGGGCCTGCTCCAACGGCTGTACGTCGATCAGCGTGCCATACGCGACCGGGATCAATTCGAACTGAGCCCTCGTGCGGTCGGCGAACGTCTGCGCCACACCGCGCGCGTCACCGACAGCCCGATAGGCCGCGATCGCTCGGTCGTAGTGATCGAGGCACAGATCCGGATTGCGATCGCGATGGCCGCTGTAAGCGGTGCGATAGTGCAACTCGGCGCGCTCAGCCAGCGAGGAGTGCTCAATCGATTCGGCGGCGGCCAGCGCCCCTTGATAGTAGCGTGCCGCATCGCCCCACGCGTAGGTGGCAAAGGCGCGATCGCCGGCACGGCGCGCGTGCGCGACCACCTTCGGTGCTTCAGCCGCCGCACCGGCGGCGATGAGATGATGCGCGATCTCGAACACGTACGCATCGCCGTCGCTGTCACGAGTGGATTCAAGGACGTCGGCGACTTGGTTGTGGATCATTTGGCGCTGCGCCGCGCTCGGCTCGCGACTGAACACGTGTTGAATCAATGGATGTGCGAACTGGAAGCGCGCGCCCTCTGCGCGCAGCAGCCCGTGGAGCTGCGCCTCTTCGATGACGTCGCGGACCTCGCCATCGTCGAGCCCGCTAAGCGCGTGCAGCGACTCGAGCGTGAAGCCGCTGGCGAGGAACGCGGCGACTGTCAACGCGTGGTGGCAGCGATCGCTGAGTCCTTGGATGTGTGCGGCGATCGCACCGGTGACGTGTTCCGGAAAGTGCAGCTCCGGTGCAGCAACCGCTGCCACCAGCTCACCACCGCGCTCGCACAGCGCGCCCTGTTGCACGAGGTGACGGATCGCGGCTTGCGCGAACAACGGATTGCCTTGCGTCGCCTCGGCCACGGTCGTAACGAACTGGGTCGCCGGCCGCCCGAGATGGAGCGCGTGAATCAACTCGGCGAGCTCCGGTTCGTCGAACCCGGGTAGCACCAACGTGTGGTAAGCCGGTTCCCGCTGCAGACTCGCGAGCACTCCGGTCAGGTAAGCGGTCGGATCGACCGGCCGATGCGCGCCGACGATCATCAGCGGCACCGCTTCCCGCTCCGCGGCATCGGCGACCGAAAAGACGACATGGCTGAGGAGATCGAGCGACGGCCGATCGGCCCAGTGGAGATCATCGAGCACCAGCACCGTCGGGCCCGCGCGCGCCACCGTCAGCACGGCGCGCGCGACCGCGGAAAACAGCCGCTGCTTGTCGTGCTCAGTCGGCGGTGCAACCGAAGACGTCCCGCCTCCTATGGTCGGGGCGCGTTCGATCAATCGGCGAATGACCTCGGCGTCTGGTCCGAGCGCGCGATCTAAATCGCCCAACACTTCTGGCAAATGAGACAGCACCCCCTCGACGAAGGGGACATATGGAAGCGCCAACTCTTCGTAACAGCGGCCGTAGTAAACCTGCACACCATATGGAGCAGCCACAGCTTGCGCGTGCTGGACGAAGCGGGTCTTGCCGATGCCGGCTTCACCCACGACCTCCACGACCTGTGGCCGCCCGGTGAGCGTTTCCTGCAACCGCCCGTGCAGCCAGTCCAGTTGTTCACGGCGATTGATGAACGGCAGAGGAGCAGACGCGCCGCTCACTCCCGACTGGTCACGGTTGGATTCCGAAGACAGGGCCACCGGTCTCTCCGCGTGACGTCAGCGCCGCCCCGTCAGGCGACGCCCCGTCGCGATTGGTTCGAGTTGCCCGGCGGTTTAGCGTTGGCCTCGGTCGCAAGTCAAACCTGCGCGAGATGCGCGGCACTGGCGGTTACTACCCGGGTCGCCTGCGCGCGGCGACGCAAGACAAGAATGGTTCGGTCCCTGAAAGTCTACGGACAAGCCATGAGGCTCATATCTTGCGTTGGCGTTGTGGCCGGCACGATGTGCGTCGGATCGGCAATCATGACACTGTTTCTGTAGAGCAGGGCGTTGCCGCCCTCCCCGTTCGCCGCATTCAAAGAGTGGGCGGAGATCTTGCCCGCGACGACGAGATTCTTGTGGGCGGTGATCGCGTTCTGCCCACCGAGAGTGCCGTCCGAGACCACACTGCCCTTGTCGTCGATGGTGACGCTACAACCCTCGACTGCGACCACACCGCCGAAGCTGCCGAATGCCCCACCGCCGCTGCCTTTGGCCGACACGGTCTTGCTGATCACTATATCGCCGCCGACGGAGCCGTTCGGTTGCTGCGAGTTCAGCAAGACGTCGCCGCCCGATGCCCCGGCAGTATCGATGCCGCTGTCGTTCGTCACCGTGATCCCGAGGCCCACGATGGTGACCGTGCCGCCGGTTCCCGTGCCCTTCGCGGTCAGCTTGCCGCCAATGAAAACCGCACCAGCCGCTTTGACATCAACACTGCCGGCATCGCTTCCACCGCCGGACGCGTCACCACCTGACGCGGAGACGTCAATCGCAGCGCCGGTGCTCATGGTCAGCGTTGTGCCGCACGCGAATTGCAATGCGCCACCGGTACCAGGAGCGGAGGCACCGAACCCCAGGGGCTGGGCGCTGGCTTTCAGCGCAATCTTCCCGCTCAAATTGCAACTCGCTGGCGGCCGCCCGGTGGTTGCACCGGTGGTATCGACGAACAAGTTGCTCGCAGTGTCTCCCTTGTTGTTTGCTTCCACCGTGCTCTTGGGTCCAAGAGTCAATCCAGCGCAGGTGATCTGGACGGCACCGCCCGCCGCACCCTGACTGTCGGACTGCAACTTGCCGTTGAGAGTGCAGGCGTTGGTTGCACTACTGATGTCGATCGCGGTGCCGACGCCGTAGGGACCGACGCCGCCGCCATCGGCTTGCACCTTCATGCCTTCGTCGAGTTGCAGGCTGCCGCCAGCGTCGATCACCACCGCACCGAAGTGCGCGGTCTTGACCGTTCCGGTGACGATCTTCGCGTTTTTGGTGAGAGAGACATCGCCGCTGCAGCTGAGGTTGACGCCGCCGCCATCACCGCCGACCGCTGGGCTCTTCGGGATGTGGAGCACTCCAGCGTCGACTTGGATCGCCGTCGCCAGACCCGTGCAGGCAGCCTGACTCGCAATGCCGACAAAGCCGCCACCAGCGCCTTTGCCCTGTGCGTTGATCTTCGCACCCTTGCTTGCGCTGAACGCGCCGGTGAAGGCGTTGAGAGACATCGCCCCCCCCGCCCCCGGGCTGGCCACGCCATGCTTCACAAAGCCAGCACCCTTGGCCTCCACCGTGGCGGAACCCGCCAAGCTAATCCCGTGACACCAGATCACCACGGAACCTCCGTTGCCACCGAGTCCGGCCAGCGCATCCGCTGTCGCGCTAGCGGCTACTTTGCCGGCGATCGCGCACGCACCGCCGCTGTACACCGTAACGCTTCCGGCGGCAGCACCCTTCGCGTTCGAACTCAGCACAGCGCCCTGATCGACGGCGACTGCGCTCGTGTTGCCAATGATGAACGAGGCGCCCGGATCGCCAACCAGCGCCGCCTTGGAAGTGAACTGCATCGCCCGGCCGAACGCATTGAACGAGACGCCGTTCGAAACCGCGAACTTGCCGCTCACCACGCACGGGTTTGGCGTACCCGGACAGAGGTCCCCCAAAGTATTTGCATGGGGCAGCGTGATCGCCGCACCGGCTCGCGCAAAGGCAATGACCAAACCGACAACCACCAATGGCACGCGAGGGAGCGCCCGCATGTTCAATCCTCTCTTCTTCCTGTTAGCCGCGCGAGAAGCGCAGGTACCTGTCTAGACTGCGTTCGGACAGTCTGTCAACCAAGAAAATTCGCGGCGGTGGCGTCCGCGCCCCCTTCGCCACACGATGCGCTGACAGACAGAAATGGAGACGACGCTCATCCGCGCGGATGGAACTTGCGATGGACCTCGCGCAGCCGCTCACGGGCGACGTGGGTGTAGACCTGCGTGGTGGCAATGTCGGCGTGGCCGAGCATCATCTGCACGGCGCGCAAGTCGGCGCCGTGGTCGACCAGGTGCGTTGCAAACGCATGCCGCAGCGTGTGCGGGCTGACCTTGGTGGCGATGCCGGCGCGCTGCACCCGCTTGCGCAGCAAGCGGCCGAAGGCTTGCCGCGTCATCGGCTTGGCCGCGCACGTGACGAACAGGTATGGACTACTCCGGTTGCGCAGCAGCGCCGGCCGCGTCTCCGCGAGGTAGCCGCGCAGGCGCTCGCAGGCATAGTGTCCCACCGGTACCGCGCGCTCTTTGCGCCCCTTCCCGATCACGGTGAGGTAACCGGCTTCCAGGTTCACCTGATTCACTTTCAACGACACCACCTCGGACACGCGCAGGCCCGTCGCATACACCAGCTCCACCATCGCCACATCGCGGGCTGCACGCGCAGCGGTGACCGCATTGACTGGTTGTTGCGGCGGCGCCGGGGCATCGATCAACTGTTCGATCTCACGCTGTGATACCGAACGTGGCAGCCGCTGACCCAGCCGGGGCAAATGCAGGTCCTGGGTTGGATTGACCGCCACCGCGTGTTCGCGCAGCAGATAGGCGAAGAACATCCGCACCGCGGCCAGCGTCCGCGCCCGGCTGCGCGCCGCCAGGCCGCGCCGCGCCAAGGCTTCCAAAAACTTGATCAGATGCGCCGGACGGATGGCGGCGATTTCGGTGATGCGCTGGCGTTCGAGACTTTCGGCGAGTCGGGCGAGATCGCTGCCATACGCGGTGAGCGTGTTGCGGGACAATCCGCGCTCGGCGGCGAGATAGGCGACAAACTCGTCAATGGTGCGATCGATGTCTCGGCCGGTCGCGCGTGCGCCCATGGCTACGCCGCGGCCGGCACGCCTTCCTGCAGGCGCCGCAGCAACTCGGCGCGGATCGCGTCGAGCCGCAGGCCGTCCTCAACCTTGTGGCCGTTCTCGCTCACGTAGAACACATCGAGCACTTGATCGACGTTGGTGGTGATCTTCGCCAAATGAATCGATAGCCCGAGATGGAACAGGCAGTTCGTGATCGAAAATAGCACGCCGACATGGTCTTGAGTGAAAACGTCGAGCACGGTGTAGTGGGCTGACACGCCGTTGTCGATCATCACGTTGCTCGACACCCGCGGCACGAACTTCTTGGCCAGCGACGACGGCCGGCGTGACTGCGCCACCAGTTGCTCCACATCAAGCTCGCCCTGCAGCACGCGGCCAAGGGTGACCTGGATGCGTTCCCAGCGCTCGGCGTCTTGGGCGATCTCCGCATTGGCAGCGTGCGACACACGGAACACGTCGAGCGCGACCCCGCGGCGGCTGGTCGTGATCCGGGCGCCCAGGATGTTCATCCCGTGCGCCGTCAACACGCCGGTGATTTTCGAGAACAGCCCCGGCCGATCGCTGGTGACCGCCGTGAACTCGCTGAACTCGCGCTCGGGGAAGTGTTGGACCGCAGTCACCAACGGTTCTTCGCGCAGATGCCCCACCAAGGTAATGTGGTGCGGAATGTCCTCCTCGGGAGTCTGCAAGAAGTAGCGGTCCGGCATGTCGGCCAGAAACTGCTCGGTGCGCTCGCGGTGCGCTTCGTCGGCCACCGCAACCACGCGATTGCGGATGCGCGCCACCCGCTCGGCGTGATCCGACTGGACGAAAACGCCGCGCTCGAACACGTTGAGTGTGTTGAGGTAGAGCTCGGCGAGCAACATGTCTTGCCAATTGCTCCACACCTTGGGGCCAACCGCCTTCATGTCGGCAAAGGTCAGCAGGTAGAGCTTCTTGAGGTTGTCGGCCGAGCCCACGGTGCGGGCGAACTCAATGACCAGTTGCTCGTCACCTACGTCGCGCCGTTGCGCCAGGTGCGACATGGTCAGGTGATGGAGGACGAGAAACTCGAGCTGGCGCGCGTCGTCGTCGTTGAGACGCAGGCGTTTGGCAATGCGCGGCATCATGGTGGCGCCCTTCTCGGAGTGACCGCCGCCCTGCCCCTTGCCGGCGTCGTGAAACAGCATAGCCAGGAACAGGATCTCGACCTTGTCGATGTCGCGCATCACTTCGGTGAGCAGCGGCACGCTGGTCTTGTAGTAGCCGTCGCGCAGGCGTTCCATCTCGCGCACGCCCATCAGCGAGTGATGGTCGACGGTGTAGATGTGGTAGACGTCATGTTGCGCCAAGCAGAGCAACGCACCGAACTCGGGCAAGAAGGCGCCGAGCACGCCGAGGCGGTGCATCTCGAAGAGCGTCTCATACACATCGAACTTCCAGTCTAGAACTTGGAGAAACGCCTCGATAGCGATCGGATCGGTACGGACGGTGGCATCGACAAGCTCGGCGTGCGCCCGGATGTGGCGCTTGGTGAGGTGCGACAGCGGCACGCCATGGCGCTGCGCGTCGGAGAAGACGCGGATCAGTTCGACCGGTTGCGTCCGAAACAGATTGGGGTCGCCCACCGCTAACTCGCTCGACATGATGCGCACGCCCGGACGAATCTCGCGACCAGTGTAGCGGCCGATCAGATTCGACACGCGCGGCCGCGCGGTGCAGCGCTCGATGATTTCGTCGGCAAATCGATTCACCGCGGCCGCGTGCAGGTAGTAGTCGCGCATGAAGCGCTCGACTCCCTTGAGCCCATCGGTGTCGTGGTACGCGAACTCCGCGGCGATGCGTTCCTGATATTCGAACGTGAGTTGATCCTGGTGCTGGCCAGAGAGGAAGTGCAGCGCATTGCGCACGCGCCAGAGGAAATCGCGCGCGGCTTCTAGCTCGGCGCGCTCGCGGTCATTGATGACGCCCTTGTGAACCAGTTCGGCGACGTCGTTGGTCTTGTACTTCACCTTGGCCAGCCACATCGCAGTGTGGAGATCGCGTAGGCCGCCTTCGCCTTCCTTGAGCTGGGGTTCGAGGACGTAGACCGAATCGCCGTAGCGCTGGTGGCGCTCCTCGTTTTCCCTCAGTTTGTCTTTGTAGAAGCGGGCCGCGTTGCGCTTGAGTACTTGCGCCTCCATGGCGCTAGCGAATTCGGCGTACAGCTTTCCGTCTCCGCCAATGTAGCGCGCGTCGAGCAGCGCGGTCTTCACCTTGAAGTCGGCGGCCGCCAAGCGCACGCACTCGGTCACATTGCGGGTCGCGTGGCCAACGGTGAGGCCGGTGTCCCAGAGCGTGTACAAAATCTTCTCTGCGACGGTCTCGACGTACGGGTCGCGCTTGCGGGGATAGAGGAAAAGCAGATCGATGTCGGAGCACGGGTTCAACTCAGCGCGGCCGTAGCCGCCCTGTGCCACGACTGTGCAATGTTGATCCAACACGTGATAGCGGCTGGCGAAGACGGCGGCGGCGGCATCGAACAAGGCGCGGATCAGATGATCGATCACGCCGGTGTAGCCGCGCACGATCTCGCGTCCGCTGGCGCCCGCCAGATGGCGCTGCCGGAGCAGCTCTTGCGCATGCCGGAGATACTCCTTCGCGTGGCGACCCCAATCGCTGTCGGCCGCGAAGTGGCCGAGGCCTTCCAGCGGTTCGGACGCCTGGCTGTCCGCCGCAGTTTCCGTCTGCATCATAGCGTGCCGTGAGGCATACCAGCCGGGACGAGCACGGAAAAGGGGGACGGCTGATTCACTTCGCTACCTTTCGGTGCGGTGACGCCGCTCACTCTTGCCCGCGCGCCTGACGCACCAGCTGGTTGAGCCGCGTGAGCGCCTCGACCGGCGTCAGCCGGTCGACGTCAATCACCGCCAACTCGTCGCGCAGTGGATCCGGCAGTGCACGCACCGCGCCGAATAGTGGCAACTGGTTTGCCACCGCGCCGTCGTGTTGGGCCAACCGTGGCACGCCGGCGTCTGTTAGCTCGCCTTGTTCCAGGTTGCGCAAAATTTCTTTCGCGCGGCCGATCACCGGCGACGGCACACCGGCGAGCTGGGCGACTTGAATACCGTAGCTCTGGCTCGCCGGACCCGCCACGATGCGCCGGAGGAAAACGATCTCCCCCTTCCACTCACGCACCGCAACGGAGAAATTCTTCACCCGCGCTTTGGTGCGCGTCAGATCCGTCAGCTCGTGATAGTGCGTGGCGAACAGCACCAGCGGCCGGCCGATGGCACTATCATGCAAGTGTTCCGCAACCGCCCACGCGATCGAGATGCCGTCGAACGTGCTGGTGCCGCGGCCGATCTCATCCAGAATGATCAGGCTGCGGTCAGTCAGGTGGCTGAGGATGTGCGCCGTCTCCTTCATCTCGACCATGAAGGTCGATTCGCCCCCGGCGAGGTTGTCAGACGCACCGACACGAGTGAACAGCCGATCGACGACCCCAACCGTGGCCGCCGAAGCGGGTACGAAGCTGCCCATTTGCGCCATCAGCACGATCAGCGCGACCTGGCGCAGGTAGGTCGACTTGCCCGCCATGTTCGGTCCGGTGATCACCAACAATTGCTGGGTCTCGGGATCGAGCACGCACTCGTTGGGCACGAAGCCACCGCGGCTCGCCATCAACTCCACCACCGGATGGCGTCCGTCACGGATGACCAGGCCCGGCTCGCGGGTCAGTTGTGGGCGACAGTAGCGCTGGCGTTCGGCGACGGTAGCGAGCGAGCAGAGCACATCGAGCTGCGCCAGTGCTGTTGCGGTGCGGCCGAGTCGCGTCTGCTCGGCGGCAATCTCAGTAACCAACGCGCTGAACAGTTCGAATTCGCGCGCGCGCAGGCGCTCCTCGGCGCCCAACACTTTCGCTTCGTAGGTTTCCAACTCAGGCGTCACGAAACGTTCGGCGTTGGCAAGCGTCTGTTTGCGCCGGTAGTCGCTCGGCACCAGATGCAGGTTCGCCTTGGTGACTTCGATGTAGTAGCCGAACACGTTGTTGAAGCGGACTTTGAGTGAGGCAATTCCAGCGCGTGCACGCTGATCGGTTTCGAAGCGCGCCATCCAGTCTTTGCCGCTGCGCGAGAGCTCGCGCAATTCGTCCACCGTCGCATCGAAGCCGCTGCGGATCAGGCCACCGGCGCGGGGATTGAGCGGCGGTTCGTCGCCGATGGCTGCGCCGATTCGGACCTGCACCGCCGGCAGATCGTCGAGCGCCGCGCGGCTGGCGGTCACCGTCGTGGTTCGCGCGTCGGCGAGCGCGTCGCGAAGACGCCCGACTGTTGCCAAAGCGGCGGCGAGACCGAGCAGGTCGCGGGGGGTGACCCGAGCCGCGGCAAGCCGCGCGGCGAGTCGTTCGAGATCGCCGATCGTACTCAGCTCGGCGACCAGCGCGCCGCGCCAGCTTGCGCGCTCGACCAGTTCCTCGATCGCGTCAAGTCGCGCACCGATGGCAGCCGGCGTGGTCAGTGGCGCCAGCAACCAACTGCGCAACAGGCGGCCGCCCATCGGGGTTTGCGTGTGATCGAGCACCCACAACAGCGAACCGCGCCGCTCGCCGCGCAACGTCGCAAGCAATTCGAGATTGCGCCGCGTCGCGTCGTCAAGCGCCAACCGTGCGCCGCGCTCTTCGGCCGCCGGCGGCCGCAAGTGCGCGACGCTGGCTCGATGCGTTCCTGCAAGATATGCGAGCACGGCGCCAACGGCGGACGCGACGGCATCAATGGGCACCTCCGCGCCATGCTCGCGGAACCACGCCGCACCCGCGTCGACGGCGAAGCTTGCAGCCGGCAAGCGACTGACCAGCGCTTGCGGTGCCGATGCCTCGAGCGCGGCGAGCTGGATCCCGTCTTCGGGAAGCAATAACTCACGCGGCAACAGGCGGCCAAGTTCGTCGCCGATCGCCGCCAGCTCACTCGCAATCATCACGCGCATTTCGCCGGTGGAGAGATCCGCCGCCGCCAGACCGATCTCATCGGACGCCGCGGCCACGGCGACCAGAAAGTTCGGTGTCTTGGGGTCGAGGCACTCTTCTTCCGTCACGGTCGCTGGGGTGACCACGCGAATGACCGCCCGATCCACCAGGCCCTGCGCGGTCGCCGGATCTTCCACCTGCTCGCAAATGGCCACTTTCATTCCGCTGGCGAGCAGCTTGGCGATATACGGCTGCGCGGCGTGGTAGGGAACGCCGCACATCGGGATGCGCACATCGTCCTTCTTGCTGCGCGAGGTCAACGTCAGATCGAGCAACCGGGCCGCGCGCTCGGCATCTTCGAAGAAGAGTTCGTAAAAGTCGCCGAGGCGGAAGAACAGCAATGCGTCGGGGTGCTCACTCTTCGCGCGCAGGTACTGTTCGAGCATCGGCGTCAGTTTCACGCGCGCACCACTGTCGGGGGATGACATGCGCGCGGATTCTGACACTGTGATCCGACAGCGGCAACTCGTGAGGCAGGCGACGACCCGTCGCCCCTCGCACCTCAGGCTTGCGCGGGGTGCGGCGCGACGGTCGGGGAGCGCCCCAGCGTCTCCGCCAGGAACTGGCGAATCTCCTGAATCGTTGCCGACGGGTTATCGAGAAACACGTGATGGCCGGCGCGCGGTATCTCGACCAGGCGGGAGTGCTCAAGACGACTGAGCATGGCGATGGCGCCACCGCGGTCGGTTATGGACGATTCGCTGCCGCGCAAGAACAGCGTTGGGCAGAGGATACGATCAATCTGCTCGGCGAACTCCAGGGGCTCAAACTGCCGCAGCACGTTGCGATCGAAGTCAAACGTCAACCCGCCTTCGCTCGTTGTCAGTAGTGCGTCCGCTAACAGCCCCACCGTTTCCTCACTCGCGCTCGGCGCCAGCGCTCGGCGAAGCGCGCTCACGCTTTCGTCGCGCGTCGCAAACACCGGGTGCGGCCGTGCTCCAGCGGCACGCACGCGTTCGATCAATCGAATGGGCGGAGGAATGTTGATGTCGATGGTGACCAACGCGCGGACCTGCTCCGGGTGTCGAATCGCAAAACCCGCCGCGATCATCCCGCCGAAGGAATGGCCGATCAGCGCCACCGAAGTAGTGCCGCGACGGGCGACCAGCGCCTCAAGGTCGGCCAGATATTCTTCGGCACCGTAGCAGCCCGGCCAGGGACTGGCACCGTGACCACGCAGATCGGGTGCAACCAAGTGATGGACATCCGAGAGACCGCGCGCGAGCGGGTCCCAGATCTGCCCCTGTGCTGAGAGGCAATGAATCAGCACCACTGTGAGCGAATGATGACGATCCCCCCACTCTCGACACGACAGCTCAACCGCACCCATGCGGCCACGGGTTAAGCGACGCGGGGCCGAGTGTCAAGTAAAATCTGCCATCACGGATCGTCGGGAGGAAGACTAGCCGATCATCGTCAGGCCGCCGCTGACGCTGAGCACTTGACCGGTGATGAAGTCAGCGTCTGGCGAGGCGAAGAACGCCACTGCGGCGGCGATCTCGTCGGGCGTGCCGAGCCGCCGGAACGGCACTGCTCGGGTCATCGCGGCGATGATCTTCGCGCCGTCGGGACCGCTGGTGACTTCTTTCAGCAGCGGGGTTTCGGTCGGCCCCGGTGCGACGACGTTGACGTTGATGTGGTGCCGCGCCATTTCGCGCGCCAACGTCTTCGAAAACGCGATGACACCGCCTTTACACGCCGAGTACACCGCTTCACCGCTGCTACCGACGCGACCGGCATCGGAGCCGATACTGATGATCTTTCCCGCACCGGCCGCGATCATACCGTCGAGCACCGCGCGGCAGCAGTGGATCGGCCCGCTCAGATTGATCGCGATGATCTTCTGCCACAGCTCGGGCGTGTTCTGCACAAATGGTTCGATGCGGTCCCATCCCGCGTTGTTGACCAAGATCTCGACGTCTCCCCATCGTTCGCGCACCTGGGCCACCGCCCGCTGGACCGACGAAAAATCCGTGATGTCGGTCGACAAAGCGATCGCAGTTCCATGGTCCGCCGAGATCAGCGCGACTGTTGCCTCCGCACCCGCGACATTGACATCGGCGACCGCGACACGGGCACCTTCGCGCGCGAGGCGTTGAGCGATGGCACGGCCGATTCCACTGCCGGCGCCGGTAACGAAAGCGATCCTTTGGTCGAGGCGCACAGCAGCGATATAGGTCAGCTCGCCGTGTGCCGCAACGGTGGCTGTGTCCCATCGCGTCGGCTATGGTTCGGTATGCGCCGCATACGAACCGTACTCGCCCTGCTCGCGCTGATGAACGCGCGCCCGTCGCAGACCCACGCGGCCGGTGACACGGAACACGGCCGCGCGATTTTCGCGCTCGCCGCCGGTTGCGGGTGCCACACGCCAACGAATGGACCCGTTGGGTCAGGCGGTGGCGAAGTAGTCACCCCGTTCGGAACATTCTATGGCACCAACATCACGCCCGACCCGGACACCGGTATCGGTCGCTGGAGCGACGACGAAGTCCGCGCCGCGATTTGCGACGGTAGCGCGCGCGACAAAGGCGCCGAAGCGCCGGTGATGCCCTACTATTACTACGCCGGCATGGCCGACGCCGATGTCACCGATCTGATCGCCTATCTCCGAACACTGCCTCCCGTGCGGCAGACGAACCGACCGCACCAAGGCGAGCTGCCGTTGGCGCGCTGGGCGTACCGCGCGTGGCGCCGCGTGTTTGCGCGCCGCCCACCAGCGCCGCCCACCGCACCGACCGATGAGATCGCGCGCGGTCGCTACTTGGTCGAGCATGTTTCGATCTGCGTCGATTGCCACACCCCGCGCAATCGCCTCGGCGCGCCCGACCTCTCCATGTATCTCGCCGGTACCCAGCACGGACCCGGCGGCAAACCCGTCCCCAACATCACGCCGCACCAAACCGGTATTCACGATTGGGACGCCGGCGACATCGTCGGTCTGCTCACCATGGGCATGCTGCCGAACATGGACAACGTGCAGGGATTCATGGCCGACGTCATCGATGGGCACGGTGGTGGTCCGGGATATAAGGACGCGCCGGTCGACGATCTCAAGGCAATCGCCGCCTATCTCAAGCGCGTCGCGCCAATTGACAACGTGGTGGACGACAAGTAGCACCGACCAAACATTTCGAAGGAGAGTCCCCATGCGCCCCGCTTGGATTTTGCTCGTATCTGCGTTGCTCCTGCCGCTCGCGCTCACCGCCGCACGTGCTCACGACGTCGAAAGCAAGGATCTGCCTGCCGGTCCGATCCGCGATCGCCACGAGTTGATGGAGGGCATCGGCAAGAATGCCAAAGCCATCAACGACGCGACCAAGAGCGGCGACAACCTTGTGGTGCAAACCGCGGCCGAACAGATTGAGAAGGACTCCGCCAAGATCACCGCCCTGTTTCCTCCCGGCAGCACCTTCGAGAAGTCGCGCGCCAAACCCGAGATCTGGACCAACTGGCCCAAGTTTGAAGACGGCGCCAAGCAACTCACCGCCACCGCCGGCGCGCTGGCGGCTGCAGCGAAAACTGGTGGCGATGTTCCCGCCGCCGCCAAGGCCCTATTCGGTTCGTGCAAGAGTTGCCACGAGCAGTTTCGTGTGCCGGACAAGGACTAGTGTCGTGAACCGTGAGTCGTGACTCGTGAGTCGGAGCCTCCACCCTGACCCTCCTCCGCGGCGGGTGATGCCGCAGAGGAGGGAACTTTTCGCGCATCGCCGCCGACTTCCGGTTCCCTGCTCCGTGAGCATCTCCGCGAACAGAGGAGGGCTAGGGTGGAGGCCTTCCAATCCGACCGGTTGGCGTTCGTGAGTCGTGACGCGGGATTCGTGACTCGGATGCGAGGTGTCGTACTCAGCGCGTCTTGGGCCACCACGCCGGATACGGGCGGGCGTGGAGATGGTAGTGGTCAGGGATCTGACGCATGTGATCGTCGAAGAACCAGCCGTGGCGAAACATCGCGTCGGCGATCGCGCCAAGCGCCGCTTGCATGAACGCGCGCTCGGTGTCGTGCGGCGCGCGGCGATGCTCGCCGAGCACCGCCATCGGTACATCGCAGGAATCGCAGTCCATGATCACGAAGCGGAACGGTTGCTGATACTCGGCGTAACGGCGCGTGATGGGCGCGCATTCGCACAGTTCGCAGCTGCGATCACTCATGGCGAAGTATAGTCAGAGTCCCAGCAGTGTCGCTGGATTCGTCTGCACCATGGCGTGCACGTCCGCGACGCTCACGCCGCAGGCGAGCATCTCAGCGATGAAGCGGCGCAGACCTTCGGCCGGCGGGGCGTTCTTCTTCTGCCCGTAGTCGGTCGACATCACACAGCGCGCTGCGCCGACTTCTTTGATCGCCGCGGCAATCTTCGCCGGCGGCTCGGTGGCGAGCGCGCCACCGCAGGTCAGATACGAAAACTCGATCATCGCTCCGGCGCCGACGAAGTCGTGCAGATCGCTCAGCGTCAGCGTCGGGCCCGCGAGCGTTTCTAACGCGTGCGTGATCAGCAGCCGCTCGACGCCAGCTTGCGAGGCGGCGCGAAACACCGCGTGGATCTCCGGCACGGTCACATGGCCCGACGCCACGATCATGCCGTGCTCGCGGGCGAGTTTGAGTATTTCCCACAGCGGCTCGGCAAGGTTACCGCTGTCGTTGAACAGCGAGATGCCCGGTTCGTGACGTCCGAACTTCACGTGATCATTCGCCGACGACAGCGTCGGCATCCACAGGATCTTGGCGCCAAGCCGCGCCGACACTTCGACCGCCGCCGGGTTGAGTCCGCCGATCTGTTTGTCGAGCGTCAAGCCGCCGAAGACGCGCAGCCCCGGCACCGCGCGCTGCACGATGGTCGCCAGCGGTGCCGTCGGGTAGTCGTGGCTCTTGAGGACGATCGCGGCCATGCCCGCCGCGGCCGCCTGCTGCGCGGCTTCGAAGGCATCGACGCTGCGCTGCAGATGCGCGTCGGGACCGAAGTGGACGTGTAGATCGATAGCGCCGTGCAGGAGTCCGTCGATGTCGGCAGCCATTGTTCCTTCCTTGCGGGATCAGCCTAGCCAACTGCTGGCGCGAGTTGCAATGGCGCGAGACGGTCACTACCATGCCGGCATTGCTATTTTCGTTCCGGAGAGGAGAGGAAGAAGAGATGATCGCTTCGTTGCTATCGATTCGCAGACTACTGATCATCGCCGCGTGTGCGCTCGCCGTAACAATGGCGCCGGCATGGGCGCACGCCGATGACGCGGCGTCGGCCGATGCCACGTCCGCGCAAGCAGCACCTGCCGACAAACCGGCCGAGACCGTTGGGATGCCGGGCATGCCGGGCTGCGGCGCTGACGGCACGTGCTGCGCCACCTGTCAGGAGAAGAAGGCGGCCGACGCCAAGCCCGCCGAAGAAGCCGCCGGCGGCTGCCCCTGCCAACGCGCCAAGCGCGCGCAACAGGCTGCGCAAGGTTCGTAGTGTACCGGCGCTTCCGAGATCGGCCGATGGACACGGCCCATCACTGCAAGGAGAGAAATATGTTCGACAAGAAGTTCGTCGCTGCCGTCGTCATCGCGCTGCTGATGTTCACCGCGCTGGCGCCGCGTCGGGCGCGAGCGACCGACATCACCACCCCGTTGATCATCGGTGGGGCGGTCGTCGGCGCCGCCACCCTCATCACCGTTATTGCCGTGCTGATGGCGCACGACGATGAACCCCATTTTCTGTCGCCCGAAGCTCGCGTCCGCGAGCGCGCCGCTGTCCGCGTCGGCTTGCAGTGCAAGACGCCTGACGGGCAGCCGGCGCTGCTTTGTTGGTAACTCAAAACTAGTGGGAGTCGTCGATGACTCGAACGAGAGTGTTCGTACTCGTGCTCGTCGCTCTGCTACTGGCCGGACTGCCCCGGCCCAGGCGGGTGCACGCGCTCAGCACCGAGCAGGCGGTGATCATTTCGATCGCGGGTGTGGCGGCGTATGCCGGGCTCATCTACGTCGGCTACCAAATGGTCTACGGCGACGGAGCGCATTTTCTCGTTCCGCCAGCGCGCCGGTTCGATCTTCCCGAACAACGGGCGCAGAGTCGGCTGCACGTCGGGCCGGAGTGCCATACACCCGACGGGCAGCCGGTGTTGCTCTGCTGGTAAACCGAAGCGCGATCCGCTCAAGCCGCCTGGGCGCGCTGGTACGCCGGCCGTTCGGTGAGACGGGCGACATACGCACTCAGGGTCGGTTGATCGGCGAGCAATCCCATGAATTGTCCCCAGCCGAGCGTCGACCCGATCATCACGTCGGCGGCTGAGAACTGTTCCCCCAACAGATAGGGTTTGGTCGCCAGCGCGCTGCTGAGCACAGCGGCGACTTCAGCGAACTGCTTGCGGCCGGCGTCAGCCGCCTTCGCCGAACGCTCCGCTTCCGGCAGCATCACGGTGTTCATGAACACTTGCAGCACCGGCGGCTCGAGCGTCGCCATCGCGTAGTGCATCCACTGGTAGTAGAGCCCGCGCGCCGTGCTGCCGACCGGTGGCGCGAGCCGCTTGTCGGGATACTTGTCGGCGAGGTAGCTGCAGATCGCCGCCGATTCGAACAACGCCAAGTCGCCGTCGATCAACGCGGGCACGGCCCCGTGCGGATGGATCTTGAGATACGCCGGCGTCTTGTCCTCGCCTTTGGCGTGGTCGAGCGTGATCAGTTCGTAGGGCGCACCGATCTCCTCCAAGAGCCAGCGCGGCCGCACCGAACGAGATTGCGGACGATGATAGAGCTTCATGACGACCTCCTTTGTGGTGTCCAGTTGCAGCGCATCTTCATCCTGCGCCGCCGCTAAGTCCAGTGGGGCCAAGTCCAGCGGGGCGAAGTCCAGTGGGATGAATCAGAACAGCCGCCCCAGCAGTGCGGGCACGGCGTGCTCGACACGCAGTCGCCGGACGCCGAGCGACACCGGCTCGAAACCGTGGGCTTGCAGCAGCTCGACTTCAAACGGAATGAATCCGCCCTCAGGGCCCACCGCCAACGTCACCGCTTGTTGCACGTCGCGCGGACTGAGATGCGCCGCGGTCGGATGCGCCACCAGTGCGCGGGTGCCGCGCGCAAGCTCAACCAACTCGTCCTCAACGAACGGTTTGAAGCGATGCCGCAGCGAAATCTCCGGCAGCACCGTATCGCCGGCTTGCTCGAGCCCAAGCAGCAGTTGCTCACGCAACGCCGTCGGCCGCAGCAGCGGGCTCTGCCAGTAACTCTTCTCGACCCGAAACGTGTTCAACAGTACGACGCGCTTCACACCCATCGTCGTCACCGCCGCGAGCACTTTCTTCAGACTCTTCGGTCGCGGCAGCGCCAGCACCAGCGTCACCGGTAGCGGCGGAGGTGGCGCTTGATCAAGCGCAACGTCCATCTCCAGCGCGTCGTCGCTCAGTGCGGTGATCACGCCGCGGCCGAGTTGACCATTCACCACCCCGACGCGCAGTTCGTCACCAACGCGCGCGCGATGAACCGCACGGACGTGCTCGACGCGGCGCCCGCTGATGCGCACGCGGTTCGCGTCACCGACGAAGTCGACGAAGTCGTCATTGAAGAGCAGGAGCAGGTTCATGCGCTGCACTGCCCTACCTCAAGCGGCCGGGTTGCCTCAACTGCCGCGCTAACGCATGGTGAGCGGCAACCGCTGGAGGACCCGATGATCGATCTGTACTACTGGCCGACGCCGAACGGGTGGAAGATCACCATCATGCTCGAAGAGACCGGGCTGCCGTACACGGTCAAGCCGGTGAACATCGGACGCGGCGAGCAGTTCACGCCGGAGTTTCTCGCGCTCAGTCCGAACAATCGGATGCCGGCGATCGTCGATCACGATCCCCTCGGCGGCGGTGCGCCGATCGCGATCTTCGAATCGGGCGCGATCCTGCTCTATCTCGCCGAGAAGACCGGTCAGTTCATGCCGAAGGACGTGCGCGGGCGCTACGACGTTACGCAGTGGCTGATGTGGCAGATGGGTGGGCTCGGCCCGATGCTCGGCCAGGCACACCACTTCCGTCAATACGCGCCGGAACCGCTGCCGTATGCGATCGATCGCTACACCAACGAAGCCAATCGCCTCTACGGCGTGATGAACACACGACTCGCCGACCGGCCGTTCTTGGCTGGCGACTACTCGATCGCCGACATGGCGTGTTGGCCGTGGAGCGTGCTCTACGAGCGACAGGGGCAGAAGCTCGAAGACTTCCCCAACTTCGCGCGCTGGCTCGAAGCGGTCCGCGCTCGGCCCGCAGTGCAGCGCGGCTTCGCGATCGGCAAGGACTTGCGCCAGGCGGCGCAGGCCGTGGGCCAATCCGCCGGTATGGACGAGCAGGCGAAGAAAATCCTCTTCGGCCAGCGCGCACGATAGCCTCTGCTTGCTCAGCGATGGCGACGGCTTCCGTGCCGCTTCTGCATGCGGTAGTTTCCAACGTGACCAATCGCTGTTCCGTCGAGACGCAGTTCTTCCGACTGCTCAACCGGCTCGTGGAGCCCTATATCCGCGCCGGATGGGCTGCCCCGCGCTTTGTTCCCGGCGGCCTCGTTGTGCTTGAAACCAAGGGCCGCAAGACCGCCCGTCGCTCCAAGGTCCCCCTCGCGGCCATTCGGATTCAGGACCGCATCGTCGTCAGCACCTTTCGCGGTGATCGGTCGCAGTGGGTAAAAAACGTCGCCGCCAACCCCGAGGTGCGCTATTGGCTGCGCGGGCGAGCTAAGCGAGCCACGGCGCATGTCATCTCTGCCGCGCATCGCACGCAAAGCCAGAGCGCCTTGCCACCGACACTGCGCTGGCTCGTTCCGACGTTGGCTCCGTACACTTACGCCGGCTGGGCATTTGCTGTTCTCAGTCCACAGGGCGGGCTTCGCCCGCAGCCCAAAGCTGAAAGTCCAAAGTCCAAGGTCCAGGGTCCAAAGCATGCCCTGAGCAACGTCGAAGGGTCGAAAGTGGCGGGCAAAGCTCCTCGCGCCTCGCGCGCGGCATCGCGCTAACGGATGGAGATCCGCATCGACAGCCTGTTGCGCGGCGCGCAGGAGGCGGAAGGGACCGTCGTCATCGTTGACGTGTTGCGCGCGTTCACGACCGCGGCGGTCGCCTTCGCACGTGGTGCGGCACGGATCGTTCTGGTGGCTAGCGTCGATGAAGCGCTGGACCTGCGCAGCCGCGGCGTCGGTGAGTTGTGCATGGGCGAAGTTCACGGCAAACGCCCAGCCGGTTTTGATTTCGGCAACTCGCCGTTCGAGCTCTCGATCGCCGACGTGAGGGGACGGACGTTGATTCACTCAACCACGGCCGGAACAGTGGGTGTCACCGCCGCGCACAAGGCCACGCAAATCTTCGTGGCGGCATTGGTGAACGCGCAGGCCACGGTGCAAGCGCTGCGGCGCGATGATCCCGCGGTCGTCACCATCGTCGCCATGGGCGCGCAAGGCGAGACCCGCGCCGACGAAGACGAACTGTGCGCGCTCTACCTCCGCAATCTCTTGCAAGGCCGTCAACCCGATCGCGACGCTGTGCGACGCTTGGTGCTGGCGAGTGCCGAGTCGCAGAACTACGACGATCCCTCACGCCCGCAGTTTCATCCCAAGGACCGCGAGATCGCGTTGCAGATCGATTCGATTCCGTTGGCGATCCGTGTGGCGCGTGAGGGTGGCCTGTTGATCGCCCGCGCCGCTGCGCTTGCCTGACTCGTGCGGCGCAAGAAAGCAGCGGACTCGTTCAGTACCGCTGATCCAGCGGCATCAGAACCATGTGCGGGTCATACGCTCGGCCACCATCGCCTGACCTGCCGGCAGTATGCTTCGTACTCTTGCCCGAAGGTTTGCCGTAGAGTGGGCTCCTCGTACCACATCACGAAGACGTGAGTTGCAAGAATGAAGAGGCCAGCATAACCCAGAAGCGGCAACGACTCGTAGAAGAGCGCGGCGCCAGCGAGGGCGAGTCCTGCGCCAATGTACATGGGATTCCGCACGAAACGGTAGGGTCCCCGAATCACTAGTCGGCGAGGCGGATCGAAGGGTATTAATATACTTGACTGGACCGCGCATCGGTGCTAGATTCATGGCGTGCCGAAGAAGAAAGAGCGAACTGGAACCGGCCCGCAGACGCTCGCGGAAGCCATCAAGTATTTTGCTGATCCTGCTGTGGCCTTCGATCACGCGAAGGCACTGCGCTGGCCTAGTGGCGTAGTGAAGTGCCCGCGCTGTGACTCCGCCGACGTGTGGTTCTTGGCGAGCACGCGCACGTGGAAGTGCAAGGCGAAGCACCCGCAGCGCAAGTTCAGCGTGAAGATCGGGTCGATCATGGAAGACTCGCCGCTTGGCCTCGATACGTGGCTCGCTGGCATGTGGATGATCGGCAACTGCAAGAACGGGATCAGCTCGTATGAGATCCACCGTGGCCTAGGCATCACCCAGAAGTCGGCGTGGTTTCTGTTGCAGCGCATCCGGCTCGCGATGCAGACGGGCACGTTCGCCAAAATGGGCGGCAGCGGTCCGGTTGAGGCGGACGAGACGTTCATCGGAGGCAAGGCGCGCAACATGCACAAGCACATCCGCAAGCAGCGGATTCGCGGCACTGGCGGAGTAGGCAAAGAACTCGTCATGGGGTTGCTCGACCGCGAGACGGGGAAAGTCCACGTCAAGCATGTCGCGGACCGCAAGAAGAAAACCCTTCAGGCCGAAGTGACCGCGCACGTTGAACCGGGTGCGGAAATCTTCACCGACGAACTCGCCAGCTACACCGGACTCGATCGCGAGTTCGTCCACGAGTTTGTGAACCATGCGGAGAGCTACGTGCGCGGCAATGTCCACACGAACGGAATCGAAAACTTTTGGTCGCTGCTCAAACGCGCGTTGAAGGGCACCTACGTCTCGGTCGAACCGTTCCACCTTCACCGCTATTTGGACGAGCAGGCGTTTCGCTACAACGAGCGCAAGCACGAAGATGGCGACAGCGGGCGGTTCGATGAAGTGCTGTCCGGCGCGTTCGGCAAGCGCCTGACCTACAAGCAACTGATCGGCGATGGGGGACAGGCCATAACGTCATGAATCAAAAGGCAACGGCGCGGGGTTGACCGCAAGTGCCCTAGGCGATAACCTGCGTTTGCGGGGAAGGAGAGCCACGCAATGGCAGACATCGAAATTCGCCACAGTCGCGCGTTGATTCGGCAAATCGAGCCGCGGAGAACGCTCGTCTTCGTCGTCTGCGTCGAAATCGAGAAGCAGGCGAGCCCTGATGGCGAAGTCGAATATATCTCGACCGTTCTTCCCCTCGAAGAGGGGACGGTCATTTCTCACGGATCGACCCCGGACGAGGCGGAGTCGAATGCGCTTACCCTCTTTCAGCAGATGGTTGACCATGCCTTGGAGGCGGATCAGCTTGGCGAACTGCTTGGTGATTCCGATGTCATGCAGAGGGTTAATGTATCAATGGAGGAACTCGTGGAGTCGATCAACTCCATTGTCGAAAGACAAATTTCCGGTGGGCATCGTCGCGCGGATAGAACGGCTGCTCGCATTGTTCCCCCTGCTTGGTTTTTGGCGCAAGGTTCTCCCGACGATTCGGAGTGTGCGCACAGCTAACTAGTAGTGAGTGGATGCGGGGTTGTTGTGGCTCACATCGTTTCAGTAATCGGTCATCGCCTCAGAGACATGCTCCTTCTTGATCGCTGGGAGATGCTATGGGAAAGGGCTGGCCACTGTCACTTGCGGTCACCCCGTGGAAAGCATCGCGGATTCCCTTTGAACTCGGTAGTACCGCTCAAATTGGTAAAATCGATCTCTGAGACCGCAGGGTGGAGCACCGACAGGTTTGAGGAGCTTCGCCAACAAGTGTTGCCAGTGGGGGCAAGCGAACTTGCTCCCGGATCGATCCTCACCGCCGCCCCGAAGCGATTGCAGTGAACTCGCAGCGGTAAGAGCGTGGCAGCATGCCGGGAAGAGCTAAACCACCGTCACTCGCCCACACCACTCTAGTGTCACCCTTCGAGCGTTTCGAAAAGTTTGCTCGCGCTATCTTCGCCGTTCCAAAAGAGGAAATAGACGCGAAGCTTGCCGAGTATGAGAAGCGGAAACGCAAGCGTCGCCGGAAGGCCGCTTGATTTCAGTTACGGTCTCACGGCCTGACTTATGGATTGAGCCTGTTGGTCCTGCCAAAGCACAATCCCGACAGCCACCGTGCCACACGCGAAAAGCGTTAGCACACCAATGAGGATTAGGCCGGATCGATCTGCACGGCTGCTCGCCAAGCCGATTTGGAGAACCTCAATTCCCTTTACGATAAGGTAGAACGCGAGAAGATAGGTGAGAATCTGAAGCATGCCAGCCATTCGCAAACTGCCTCCTCTGTTTCTCTCGCGAAGGCATCTACCATGCTGGGCTAGGTCCAGTCAAATATATTAATACCGATCGAAGGGCGCCGGAGTCCCTCTCCCGATCGATGCGAAGGTGAGTATGCACCACAGAGCGACCGCCGCACCAGCGGCCGCGATAACCATCCCAGCAACCTGCTGCACTTCAATCGCCGCAGGGCGGACAATGCCCGACCAAGACAAGAGGCGAGCCGGTACGTAGATGAGCACGAGGCCGATGAAGAGCGCAGCGTAGGTGACCGCACGGACAAGAACAAACATATTTACCTCTGGTGCGTAGTGCCGCCTAACTACAATTCGACGTCCGAATGCCGCATGGCTGCACTAAATTCTACTTTCAAGGGCTGACCCCAGCGGTTGCTATGACCCCAGCGGTTGCCACCGAACGACGTTGCGATGAGCCGCGCCTGTTTCTGGCGTCGGTCTCCATCGCCGCGTTATGTTCCATCGCCGAAGTAGGCCAATACGCCTTCCTCAAACGCCTCCAGCAATCCGGTGATGGTCAACTCCGTTCGGACCACCTTCTCCTTGCGCTGAGAGAAAACTGAAGTGTCGCTGACTTGCAACGCCAAGCGCCCCTCATGCACGAACTTGCTGCGCAGGTCGTAGAGAAACTCCGCGACCTTCTTGATCGACGAGACGGGGATTCCATCCAAATGAATGGCGTTGCAGAGTGCCTCCTTGCGGGGTTGCGGCAGACGATCAAAGAAGGCGATGCAACGACGAACGGAGCCGTAGGAGGCCTTGTACCTTTCGTAGAGCGTGCGCAACGCCGCCGGATCACCAACAGGGAACGTCCTTTCGGGATCTTCACCACATAGCCATTCGTAGAAGTCCTGATGCCCTTCATCCGACAGAGACTCAACTAGCGAGAAGAACGCGACCAGTTTGAAGGTGTTGGTGAGATAGTCGATGACTGGATCAGATCCCTCGACGGCAACGCGCCAGTCGCCTTGCTTGACCAGAAACAGATAGAAGGACGTCACACGAAGAAACTCGTCCTTTGTCGCAGCAGAGGGCAAAGACGAGTAGAAGTGCTCGAAGCTTGCCCGATTGTTTTGAAAGCGTGAAGCTAATGCGGCGTACGCATAGCGTTTGAATTTTTCCTCGTCGCGAACGTATCGGCCGTTGGAAACCATGATCAGAGCTTCAACCGGGAACATAACGCCGTGCGCGTGAACCGCAAGCGCGGTAACGCACGCGACGAGCACCGGCGCTCAAGCCGATCGGTTCGACGCGCGGGTTTGGCATCGGCCTCAGTCGCACGCATCGCCGCAAGAACGACCCGTCTCGATCGGGGCGGCCCACTTCTGCTGCTTCATGAGTGCGGCGCTCGAGAATGCGTCGTGAAGGTTCAGCGCGCCGAGTCTCGTATCCCTGTCCACTCGTTCCCGATCAGCGTTCGATCGAAACCGTACCCTCAACATCCACGGTGTTGTTCACGTCGATGCTACCGCCCTGAACACGGACAACGGGGATCTGCTCTATCGCCACCCGTTCGGACATCAGATTTCCCGCAGTGAAAGGTGCGGGAGTATTGAGCCAGATACCGGCGAGCAGAGCCGCTATCACGGTAAGGACGGCGCACTTGTAGATCTCCAAGTACTTGCTACGTTTGTTCACGTTGTCCCTCCTCCCATTCCGTCCACCGATGCGGGAATGCAGACGGGCTGGGTCAATTCCGTGCAGCCCGTATCCCGCCTGCCTACCCTTCGACGTCCGAATGACGGCGCACCCGCATCTGGTGGTCGGGGCAGGAACGCTACGATCTGCATTCAATTCGTCGTGTCATGCTCATATGTGGCACTCGATTTCCCAGGAGCAAACACTAAGGTCTCCGGACCAAGGCGGTCGATCAGAGCGTGGAACTCTTCGTCGAAAATCTCCATTCTGCGATGCCAGACCGACTCACCCAACGAGAAGCTCGCAGCTAAAACTCGGAGGACGCGATACGTAGTTGCGATCAACCACGCCACGTGCCGAAGGTAAAGCCTCCCGCCATCGCCTTCGCGATCACGATACTCCATTGCGTTCTCGAATGTCGCGGTACTTTCGGAGAGGCTCACGGTCGTACGGATTTTCCCAGCGACGGCCACGAAGTTACTATGAAACATAGACGACGCAAGCTCGAAGGCGGCGTTCAACTTCCCCATTAGAGGGTCGTCTTTTGGAAGGATGGCCCAACTCTTTGTAAGCTTCTGGTACTGCCCATCGGCCGTGAGATAGAGGCTGGCAAGTTCGGGCTTGCTTCGCGACAAATATGCGATTCCAGCGTTCTCGATCATCGTGCGCGCGTGGCCGAAGAGTTCGAGGGATTGGCCGCGCAAAAGATGGGCGGCGGCGTGAAGATATTGAGAATGTGCGGATTGGAACATGAGCACCCGGAGGACGAAGTCTGGCGCCGGTGTTGGACCCCCGTCAGTGTTCAGCCAACAAGTCAGCGGAGTACTCACACCCTCAGGGGCCACCTCGAGTTCTCGCCGCAGGCTGTCGAAGAGCAAGGGTAGTTGTTCGATGAAGGTGACCAGCCCCATCTCGCGTAGGTACCTTCGGTTCTGCTCGACCTCGTGCTGGTCATTGTCCAACACGTGCCAGATGGGGTTGTCGTCAGAGGGCATCGTCAGTACCACCTACAACTCAACGTCCGTGCGGCATCGGTGAGTCCTGCTGATAGCCGGAGGCCTTATAGCTGCTAGCCACCGGCTGCGGCGGTCTCTGGCGGAACCGAGCGCACGGCCACCAGGTCGTTCTCAAGCACAGGGCGGACACTGCCGACGGTGAGGGTCACGACGGCTTGGGTCTTGCCGGATGCGCGGACGAACTCGACCTCAAGCGCCTCGTCGTCGTAGACTTCAACGACCGCCCCGAGATCTCCCTTCTCCAGTCCGTGCTGGGGAAGATCTCGATCGAGTACGACCGTGTCCAGCAATTGGTAGGTCATCTCTTCTGACCGGTCTGCGAGCCGATCCACACTTCGCCGCCGTCGAAGTGTTCTTTCTTCCAGATCGGCACCACTTCCTTGAGACGATCGATGGCGAAGTGGCAGGCCTCGAACGCCGCGACGCGATGGCTCGATGAAACCGCGATGGCGACACTGGCTTCGCCGATCGGTACCACGCCGATGCGGTGGACGATGGCGATCGCGTGAATCGGCCAGCGCGTCTTCGCCGTCTCGCCGATCTTGCGTAGCTCGGCGATCGCCATCTCGAGATACGCTTCGTATTCCAGTTGCGTCACCTGCCGGCCGTCGTTGTGATTGCGCGTCGTGCCGAGAAACGTGACGATGGCCCCGGCCGTGGCATCGCTAACCGCGGCGATCAGTGGCGCGAGGTCGATTGGCTGCGCGACGATTTCAAACATCACAGCCTCCACTCACCGGCGGAATCAGCGCGATCTCGTCGCCATCGGTAAGCACGTGATCCGGGTCGACGTACTCGCGGTTCACGGCGACCGACACCGACGGCCGCAGGGCAACCAGCGGGGGAAACTCGCGGCAGAGGTGATCGAGCACCTCGCGCACGGTCGCGCCAGCCGGCGCCGACCACGTGGCCTCAGCGCGATGCAACTTTTCTCGGATCGAGGCGAAGAAACGTACGTGGAGCTGCATCATCGTCACGCAATCGGATCGCGCAAGCGCGCGAACGGCAAGTTCGCCGGGCGATGCAACACCAGCAGCGCCGCGGCGGCGAGACCAAACGGGACGAACTCGTTGGCGGCGTGGGTGACGAAGCCGAGTACCAGACCGCAGATCGCGACCGCTTCGCTCAACCCCCACACGACGATGCTGTGACGACGCAGATCGGTATCCGCGAGCGTGGCCGGCCCCTCGGACGAGAGGAACCGTCCGCGCCACCACAGCGACACGGCGCCCAGCGCGATTGCGATCCCGGTGAGTGCATAGCGCAGAGTATCGCCAGCACTCGCGGCGTCCTCCGGCGCGCTGGCGAGCACCAAGCAGACCCCGGCGTAACTCCCGAGCGCGACGAACATGCCCCCCCAAATCACGCCGAGGAGATTTTTCATGCGCGCGACCTGCACCGTCATCGCCATCATCTCACCCACATCTTGTCACCCGCATCGGGCTTTGCACACCAATGGAGCAACCTCCCCACTCGTCATTCCGGCGAAGGCCGGAATCCAGGTTCACGCCCCACGTCCCCGCCTGGATACCGGCTTTCGCCGGTATGACGGACCCACAATCTGTCACGGCTGTGCAATGCGCCCGCATCGCATCAGCCCCGCACCAGACCGGCCACGTGCGCCAGCTCGGGGAGGATCAGCTTGGTCATCGCCAACTCGACGGCGGCGGTTGATCCGGGCAACGAGAAGATCACGCGGCGCCCGGCGACACCGGCGGTAGCGCGACTCAGCATCGCCGCTGCGCCGATCTGTTCGTAGCTCAGCATGCGGAACAATTCGCCGAAGCCGGTGATCTCTTTGTCCAACACCCGCGCGATGGCTTCGTACGTAGTGTCGCGACGCGCCAGGCCGGTGCCACCGTTAAGGATCAGGACTTCAACCGCCACCGGCGCGGCATGGATCGCGGCGATGATCTGATCCGGTTCGTCTTTCAGGATTTGATACAGCTCGATGCGGTGATTCTGGGTCTCCAACAGCGTGCGAATCGTCCGGCCGCTGGTGTCGGTGTCGGGCGTCCGCGTGTCGCTCACGGTGATGATTCCGCAGCCGACTTGCGTCGCCCCGTGCGCACGATGGCCCGAGTGCGAAGAGTGGACACTCATGGGCCACAGCATACCAGCGCCGATCGCATTGGGAAATGCGGTTGTGGGCGTGGTGGGTGAGTCGATTTGAAGTCCTGACCTTTGTCATCTTGGCGCAGATGCGCAGGCGCGGGGTTTGTGGTCTAAGACGGACATGCGAAGACGGATCGTTGTTGCCATTGTGCTGATCGTCGTCGCCGGCGCGACGTTGGGATGGTGGCGTTGGCAAACGGTGCGTGACGGCAACCACAAGGCGATCCGCGGTACCGGGATCATCGAGGTCACGCAGGTCGACGTCGCCTTCGAAGTGCCGGGGCGCATGATAGAGCGCTCCGCCGACGAAGGCGTGATGCTCGACAAGGGTGAGCCGGTCGCGCGCCTCGACGATCACGAGTATCGGCTGCACGTCGAGCGCGCCACGGCGGCCAAGGCGGCGGCCGACGCGCATTACCGCATGTTGGTGAAGGGGTCGCGCGCGCAGGACATCGATCAAGCGTTGGCCGCGCTCGAATCCGCAGAGAGCACTCTGCTACTGCAACAGCGCGAGCAGAAACGGTTGGCAAAGTTGGCGGCCGACGGCGTGGTTTCACAGGGCGAGCTCGACCGCATCAACTCCGCCCTCGACACCGCTCAGGCGGCGCGCGACCGCGCCCGCGCGCAGCTCAACATGTTGCGCGAAGGGTTTCGCCTCGAAGAGATCGAACAAGCCCGTGCGCAGTTGCAACAAGCCAGCAAGGAATTGGAACTCGCCGAGTTGAACCTGGCACGCTGTCAGCTCTACTCCCCGGCCGCCGGTCGCGTGCTCAGCAAAAGTCGCGAAGCGGGCGAAATGGTCCAGCCCGGCACGCCGGTGGTTACACTCGGCGATCTCACCCGACCGTGGCTGAACGTCTACGTCGGCGAACGTGATCTCGGCAAAGTGTGGCTGGGAATGAAGGCGCGTGTGACCGTCGATTCGTTTCCGCACGATCCGTTTTCAGGCAAGGTGACCTTCATCTCCGAGCGCGCCGAGTTCACGCCGAAGAACATCCAAACCCCCGACGAGCGCGTCAAGCTGGTCTACCGCGTCAAGGTCGATGTGGAGACGCGCGACCAAGCGCTCAAACCCGGCATGCCCGCCGACGCCGAGCTGCCGCTGGAGCCATAGAGGAGGACTTCAGGAGTCGGAAGTCAGGAGATCCAAGCATCCCATGTCCCAAATTCCGCAATCCACAATCCGCATTCCGCAATCCGCATTCTGACTCCCCATGTCCCCCGCCATCCACGCCGCGCACCTCGCCAAACGCTACGGCACGGTTGAGTCGCTGCGCGACGTCAGTCTCGACGTGCAGCCGGGCGAGTTGTTTGGACTGGTCGGCCCCGACGGCGCGGGGAAGACGACGTTCCTGCGCATCCTCGCTTGCCTGCTGCGACCGAGCGGCGGCCGCGCCACGATCGACGGCCTCGATGTGACCGAACATGCCAGCGAGGTGAAAAGCCGCATCGGTTACATGTCGCAACGCTTCAGTCTGTCCGAGACGCTGAGCGTGTTGGAGAACCTGCTCTACGTGGCGGAGATCTGGGGCGTGGCGCCCGGTACGCGGCGGCAACGCATCACGCGGCTACTCGAATTCAGCCGGCTCGGTCCGTTTCAAAATCGCCTGACGCGCAATCTCTCCGGTGGCATGAAGCAGAAGCTCAGCCTGGCGGCATGCCTGATTCATCAACCGCGCATCCTGCTGCTCGACGAGCCGACCATCGGCGTCGACCCGCTGTCGCGGCGCGACTTCTGGTTGATCCTCTACGATCTGCTGCAAGACGGCTCGACGATCTTGCTCTCGACGCCGTACATGGACGAAGCCGAGCGCTGCGGGCGCGTCGCCTTTCTGCTCGACGGCCGCGTCATCGCCTGCGGCGCGCCGCCGCAGCTCAAAGCCGACCTCGGCATCGCCGTGCTCGATCTGCGCTGTGCGCAGCCGCGCGCCGCGCAGCCGGCGTTGCGTCGCATCGACGGCTTCGCCAACACCGTGTTGTTCGGCGAGCGCATCCACGTCACCATGCCGCGCGCCGGCCTCGATGCCGACGCCGCAGTGCGCCGCGCGCGTGCAGCCGGGATCACCATCAATGAGTGGCACGTGCGCGAGCCGTCGCTGGAAGATGTGTTCCTGGCCTATACGCATTCCGCGGCTGCTTCTTCTCCCTCGCCGTCTGGAGGCTCTCGATTTTCTCCGAGACAGCCCTTCGAGACGCCGCCAAAAGAAGGCGGCTCCTCAGGGCGAACGGAAAAGCCCTTGTGACTCCGAACCCAATGGTTCCCAGACCGTTCGTGCTGAGGCTCTCGAAGCACGCGCTCCAGATGCGCAAGGGAGGCCTGCGATACGTTCGCTGCGCTCACTACTCGGGCAAACGGATATTGAAACGGTGCGACAAGAAACCGTTTCCCCGAGTAGCAGCACTGAGTAGCCGCAGGCTTCGTATCGAATGGCTGCGTATCGAGGGGCTGCTTCTTGTGAGGCCTTCCGCATGACTCAACTCGCCGTCGATGCGGAAGGCCTCACGCGCGTCTTCGACCGCTTTGTTGCTGTCGATCACATCGATCTGCAGGTCGCGGCTGGCACCGTGTTCGGTTTCCTCGGGCCCAACGGTGCCGGCAAGTCGACCACGATCCGGATGCTGTGCGGCATCCTGCGGCCATCGAGCGGACGCGCCACCGTTGGCGGCTTCGACATCGCCCGGCAGACCGAGCAGGTGAAGAGCCGCATCGGCTACATGTCGCAGAAGTTCTCGCTCTACGAAGACCTCACCGTGCTGGAGAGCCTGCAGTTCTTCGCCGGCATCTACAACGTGCGCGGCGCACAGCGCGATGCGCGCATCGAATGGGCGCTCGAAATGGCCGGCCTCAAGGGGCGCGGGACAATGAAGACCGCCGCGTTGGCGGGTGGCTGGCGCCAGCGCCTCGCGCTCGGTTGCGCCATCTTGCACGAGCCGCCGATTCTGTTTCTCGACGAGCCCACCTCGGGTGTCGACCCGGCCTCGCGCCGCAACTTCTGGGAGATGATCGGCGAGCTGGCGGATCGCGGCATTACGGTATTCGTCACGACGCACTTCATGGACGAGGCCGAGCACTGCGATCAGCTCGCGCTGATCTACGGCGGCAAACTGGTCGCGGCGGGCAGTCCGTCGGCGCTGAAGACCCAGCACATGTCGCGCGCCTTGCTCGAACTGGAGTGCGGCGATCTGATGGCCGCGTACGCCGCGCTCAAGACCGAATCGGCACTCGCCGCGGTGGCACTGTTCGGCAACGCGCTCCACATCGTCGCCGACGACGAAACCGCGGCCCGCGCCGCCATCACGCGACAGCTCCAGCAACACGGCGTCGCCCTGCTGCGACTCGAACGCATCGAACCGTCGCTGGAGGACGCCTTCGTGGCAATCATCGAAGCGAGCGAGGGGGCTTCTTCTCCCACATGAAGCCGCGTTGGTGTAATCTGCGCGCGATTTCTCATGTCCCCGTAGGGGCGAGGCATGCGTCGCCCGCGAATTGGCAGCGCGGCCCAGCAGAGACCGGAGGGCGACGCATGCATCGCCCCTACGAGAACCTCCTTCGGCCATGACCACCGAATCTCGCGTTCGCCGTTCGTTGCGCTCGATCCGCGCCATTCTGCGCCGCGAGTTCATCGACATTCGCCGCGATCGCCGCAGCCTGTTCCTCACCTTCCTCTATCCGATCAGCATGCTGATCATGTACGGCTACGGCATCCGCTACGACGTCGACAACGTGCCGCTGACGATCCTCGACCGCAGCGAGACGCCGGAGAGCCGCGACCTGAGCCAGCAGATGCTGCGCTCGGGCTACTTCCAAATCGTGCGCTACGCCCGCTCCGAACGTGACGTGGAGCGCGACCTCACTACCGACGCCGCACGCGCGGCCGTCGTCATCCCGCGCGACTTCGCCGATCACTTGCGCGCCGGTACGCCGACCGCCGTGCAAGTGCTCATCGACGGCTCGGACTCGAACACCGCGACGATCGCCCAAGGCTACGCGCTGGCGATCATCAATCGCTATCTGGCCACGCTCACGCCGGCACAGGTCATGAACGCCAGCACGGCGACCGCAACAACGCTGGTCGCCCCGATCGAGGTGAAGAGTCGCGTCTGGTACAACCCGGAACTCAAGAGCGTGAACTTCATCGTGCCCGGCGTGATCGCGGTGATCATGATGATCGTCGGCGCCATCCTCACCGCGCTCAGCATTGTGAAGGAAAAAGAACGCGGTACGATCGAGCAGATTCTCGTCTCGCCGATTCGCCCGTTGGAGATGATGATCGGCAAAATCATTCCATACGTCTTCATCGCCTTGCTCGATCTCGTGATCATCATCACCGCCGGCTATCTCCTCTTCGAGGTCCCGATCAAAGGCAGCCTGTTCCCCTTGGCGGTGTTTGCCATCCTGTATCTGATTAGCTCCCTCGGTGTCGGCGTGTTTGTCTCGACCATCGCCGACAACATGCAGAATGCGATGCTGGCGGCGATCTTTCTGTCGCTGATGCCGGCCGTGTTGCTCTCCGGCTTCGTCTTCCCGCTGGAGAACATGCCGCTGCCGATCCGGATCTTCAGCTACTTATTTCCGGGGCGCTACTTCGTCACGGCGATCCGCGGCATTTATCTCAAAGGTGTCGGACTTGGCGTGCTGTGGCCGGAGGCGGTGTCCCTCATGGTGTTCGGCGTGAGCATCGTGTGGCTGAGCGCGTCGCGCTTCCGCGACACGTTGGAGTGATCGCCATGATCGCCTCGCTCGCCCGCATCTACCGGATCATCTGGAAAGAAGTCATCCAGATCCGTCGCGACCGGCGCATGTTCGGACTGGTGCTGCTGATGCCGGTGATGGAACTGTTCATTTTCGGCTACGTGGTTTCCACCGACATCGACAACATCGACCTGGCGGTGTGCGACTACAGCCATTCGGCGGAGAGCCGCGCCTACGTCGACCAACTCGAGCGCAGCGGCTACTTCCGTGTGCGCGACGACTGCGCGGGGGTCGGCGCGGTCAACCAACTGCTGGATCGCGGTCGCGTGCGCGTGGCGCTCGCCATTCCGCCCGACTTCGCCGAGCGACTGAAACGCCGCCAGCCAGCACAGGTGATGGCCGCCGTCGATGGCAGCAACTCGAACACTGCGATGATCGCGTCGTCGTATCTCGAACAGATCACGCTCACGCAGGCGGTCGACGTCCAGTTCCCCGGCGGCGGTGGGCAGACGCGCCTGGTGCGCCATCCGTTGGTGGCGGTGGAACCGCGCGTCTGGTTCAACCCCGAGCTGCGCAGCGTGAAGTTCATGGTGCCGGGGATCATCTGCGTGCTGCTGATGGAGTCGCTTGTCATCCTCACCGCCATTGCCATTGTGAAGGAGAAGGAGCGCGGCACGATGGAGCAGCTCATCGTCACGCCGATTCGTTCGTACGAACTCATCATCGGCAAGGCCGTACCGTTCATCGGCGTGGGGTACCTCAACGTCGCGGTGGTGATCCTGGTCGGCACCTACTGGTTCGACGTGGCGATCCGCGGCAGCTTGCCGCTGCTGCTCGCGCTCAGCGGCCTCTTCATTCTCACGTGCCTAGGGATGGGCCTGGTGGTGTCGACGATTTCCAACACCCAGCAGCAGGCGTCGATGGCGGGTCAGTTCGTCATTCTGCCGAGCATGTTCTTCTCCGGCTTCATGTTCCCGATCGCCAGCATGCCGCCGCTGGTGCAGAAGTTCACCTACCTGATCCCGCTGCGCTACTACATCGCCATCTCGCGCGGCATCTTCTTGAAGGGCGCGGGCTGGGCCGAGTTGTGGGATGAAGCCGCGGTCCTCGCCGTCTACGGCGTGCTCATCCTCGGCGTGGCGAGCACGTTCTTCCGCAAACAGATTAGGTGAGGTAGGTCCGTCATACCGGCGAAGGCCGGTATCCAGACGGGGGCGTAGGGCGCGATCCTGGATTCCGGCTTTCGCCGGAATGACGAGGTGGGAGGTCACTCCATTGTCATTGCAAAAGTCAGTGAGGCGCGATCAATCACTTCGCAGCGCGTTGTTGCGTGAGCACATACTCGGCAACGGTGCCTACCGGCGCGGTCCACAGCGCATTCGCCGGATCCAACGCGTACGGCAGGAGCTTCTGCAGCATGGCGATGCGCGTCGTCTCGCGACCACTCTGCCCGATCTCGTGGCCAACCAACACCACCCACTGCCCGCGTTCCTTCGCGGTTTCCAAAATCGGCTGGAGCTCTTCGAAGTCCAACCCGTCCATCGCCATGCCGGTGACCTGTGCGAGATCGCAAAAGGCGGGATCGTTCGCGGTTTCGCTTGCCCACTCGCGTCCATACGCAAACATTGCGGCGACCAGCGGGACGTAGCTCTGCGTATTCTGCGCGCGACCGACCGACGTGTGTCCGCACGGATAGGCAAATGACCGCGGCGTCACGCCAAGCAACTCGGCAATGCGGCGATTCGCGCCGTCCACTTCGCGCTGCATCCGCTCCAGGGTGTAGTCCTCGATCGCCAGGTCATTTTTCTTGACCCACGGGAAGTTTCCCGTGCACGGATGATTGAGTGAGTGATTGCCGATCTCGTGACCGGTGCCGACGGCTCGCTTCCAGCCATCGAGCTGCGACTGAACGTTGCTGGGCAACACGTAGAACGTTGCCTTGATTCCGTACCGATCCAACAACGCCATCCCGACGTCGATCTGACTCGCGCGCGCGTCATCGAAGCTCAAGCTCAGTGCCGCGCGCTTGGCGTCGGGCCAGATGAAGGCCGCCGGTTGCGTTGCCCGCTGACACTGAGTCGCTGGCAGAGCGCACACACCAAGCACGAGGAGTGCGAGCCGCCGGCGCGTCACGTTCCCGGAACCGTGACGTGCACGCGCGTCTGACGACTCGGGTTCCCGCCAGCGTCAGAGACGATCACGAAATAATCGAACTCGCTGGTGCGGCAGGTGGCGCCGGGACAGAAAAACGGGTCGAACAAAAGCGGGACAGACCCGGTGCCGCTGGCGGGGCTGATGACGCCGTCGGCGATGTCGACGGTGACTCCGTTGTCGTCGGTTCGGCCCATGTGCCAACTGCTGGCGTTACCGTCCGGGTCGAAGAAGCTGAACGAGAGCGTGAACGGTTGGCCCAGCGCCACTGTGCAAACGTCACTGCCGTTGCAGGTGAATGCCGTCACCACCGGCGCGGGGGCGTTCACTTCCAGACACCAGCCAAGCAAGCTGCCCATATCGTCGACCGCATTGTCGGACACGTTCAGTCGCCACATGCCCGCGACGCTCTGCCCGTCAAACGCGCTCAACGGGTTGTTGGGCTTCACGCTGCCGTCGATTGCGGCCATCGGACTGGTCACGGCGGAGGCCAGACATTGCGTTTCCACGAACCGTCCCGCCTCGTCATCGAGCACGCATGAGATGTTGTTGCCGCTACAGCTCCCGGATGTCGCGGGAACACCCGGCCGATCAAGCAGCACGACGGTCATACCGGTGGTGACGTGAGTGAGCGAGACCTTCAAGTCACCGACCCACGTGTGGTCAATGTCGAGACGGACGTTGAGATCGGCGATCGTGGTCTGATTCGCGATCGTGATCGAGTTGTTGATGCCGGTCGGGTTGTTGTCGGGAATGAGCGCGGGGCTCGACAGGGTATCGCAAAATGGTGCGAGACTCGGGGTCGGCGTCGGGGTACGCGAAGGGGTTGCGGTCCGCGTGGTGGTCTGAGTCACCGAGGGTGTTCGCGTCGACGTGCCACTGGCGGTGGCAGTGGCGGTCACCGTTGGCGTCGGCGACGGGGACGAGGTCGGCGAGTGGCTGGCCGTCGTCGTTGGCGTCGACGATGGAGATGAAGTCGGCGACTCGCCGGCCGTCGCTGTTGGCGTCGATGACGGAGATGAAGTCGGCGACCCGCTGGCCGTCGCGCTCGCCGGGGCCGTGGATGTCGCCGAAGGTGCCTCCGTCTTCGTCCGCTTCGATGGAGGAGTCGGTGTCGTCGCGGTCGCCGACGGTTCCACGGTCTCGGTCCCCGAGGTCATGACGGTCGCCGTCGCGGTGCGCGTGGGCGTACGGGTCGGGGTTTCCGTAGGCGGTTCGGTCGACGTCGCCGATGCCGATGGTGTCACCGTCGGTGACTCGGTTTCAGTTGCGGTTGCCGTCGCCGTCTCGGTCTCCGTGCCCGTTGCGGTCACGGTCGGCGTCACAGTCGGCGCCGGCTGCGCCAGACACAGGAGCAGCAACGAGTCGAGGCACGACGGGAACGTTTCGTCGGCGATGCCGTCGAGATTGGTATCGATGCCGACCATGCCGCCCGCAAGGTAGAGCAGCCGCGACATGCCGCCGGGCGCGTTCACCTTGACCTTGCCGCTGGTCGGACACGGTTGCCCCACCGCCTGGGCCAACGGGGTCAGCGTTTGCAACGTCACCGTGCCGCCGTAACACGCGGCCGTAATGTCACCGTCGATGCTCAACACGGTCGGATTGGCGCTGGCGTTCTGTTGCATCACAAAGTGGCCGAACGTCACGGCAAACGGCGGGTCGGTCGCCGCCGCGCCACCGCCGGCTTCGCTCGTCGCGATCGTTGCCGGGCCGTCAAAATCGAGCGAGTAGTTGACCGGCACGCAAGCGGCGTTGAAGGTCGCCACCGTCACCGCGACACTGGTATTCGCGAACGTCACCTGCACATCATCGCTACTTGGGAACAACGTCTCGAGCGTGCCGTTGAGGACGAGATTCGCGCCGGTGGCCTTGCACGTGCCGCCGAGTTGCGGATCGACGGTGCCAGTGAAGTTGGCCTTCGCAGTCAGCAGCTTGTTGTTCGCCTGATCGCGGAACACTGCGGTCACGTCGACGGTCGCCATCCACGGCGGGAGCACGAGCGGGCAAAAGCCGGTGCCGAGCTTGACGCTCCCGTCGATCGTCGCCGTGCCCGACGGGGTCGCGATGCGACAACCGACGAGTTTGATCGTCAGCATCGAATCGCCGAACGGACACGTCCGCGTCACCGAACCGCCGAGCGGACACGAACCGGCGGCGCCGCCGTCGTCGAAGCTCGCGGCACCACCGAACTGCAATCCACTGACGAGCGCGGTGACCACCGACGGAATGGCCGTCATCCCGTTGGCGACGATCACAGCGCTGCCGGCCACCGACTCGGCCACCGCGGCGCTACCCGGCGTATGGCTGGGCGCGACGGTGAGCGACGCGGTCGGCGTCGCACTAGCGGTCGCCGTGCGCGAAAGCGTCGGCGTGCTGGTGAGCGTGGCGGTGTGCGTAGCAAACGGCTCGGTAGACGTACGTGTGACCGTTGCACTTGGCGAGGCGCCTTGAGTGGAGGTCGGCGAAGGTGATGCGATTGGGGTTGCCGTGTCCGTCGGTGTCGGCGTCGCTGCGGTGAGCGGCCCACCGAACAGGAGCGCCGCCGTGGCGTCGAGATCATCGCCGGTGATGTGGCCATCGCGATTCGCGTCGGCACTGTCGTTACCGAGTTCGCCGCCGAGGATGCGTTGCAACGCCGTGAAGTCCGCCGCCGACACGCGGCCATCAAGATTGCTGTCGCCCGGGATGAGCGCCGCAGCAGGACGTGGTGAGAAGAGCAGGATGGCCGCGAGGGATGCCCGCTGAACCGACCGCCATCTCTGGTGCCTCATTCGTAGCTTCCGTGTTCGGGCCTCGATAACACCACGACCTAGCGCGCCGCAAGGCTTTGCTGCTTCAGTACCTTGACATTGCGGACACCCCCCGCAACAATCCGCTGCACTTCTGATCGCACTCCCGCATGTTTCGACGTCTCGCCGCGGCCATCGCCGCCCATTGGTTAACCATCCGGGTGGTGGGCGCGTTCGTTCTGTTGATCGTGGTGTTCTTCTCGACGTTGACCTACGCGCCGATCGTCGAGCGGTTCGACGTGGCGTCCGGACTCGCGCAGCTCGCGGCGTGGATGGCGTGGCTGATGCTGAAGGTGCTCGGCGCCGTCGTCGGCTTCGAGGTGACGAAGCAAGGCACCATCTTGGGTTCGGGGGCGTTTGAGGTCGACGTCAGTCCGGCGTGCTCGGGCGCGGTGCCGACGATGATCTATCTCGCCGCGGTGTTCGCTTATCCGGCAAAATGGCGGGCGAAATTGATCGGCGCGGGTCTCGGCATCGTGGTTATTCACTCCGTGAATCTGCTGCGCGTCAGCGCGCTGTTCCTGATCGGGTTGTACTTCCACCGGTTGTTCCACGAAACGCACGTCTACGTCGCGCAGGCGCTGGTGATCTGCATCGCCGTGGCGACGTGGCTGTACTGGGCGGGACGATTCGTCGATGCGCCTGGGCGTTAAGCCCGCGGTGTTCTTGCTGCGCCTGTTGGCGTGGTTCGCCCTGGTCTACGTGGTCTGGGCGCTCACGCCGCTGGCGACGATCTACACGCAACTGTTGGCGTCGTTGACGAACGCCGCGATTCGGATGACCGAATGGTTCGGCGACGCGAACGTGCGCGGTGGCACTACGGTGTTCGCGCGCGGCGAGGGCATCTACTTCGCGCATCGCTTGTTCCCGAACGCCGAGCCCCCCGGCATTCCCGGCGATTGGGTGCAGGCGAATCTGGTGCTGCTCATCCCGCTCATGCTGGCGACGCCGGCTGCGACGTGGGCGCTGCGCCTTCGCCGGCTGGCGATCGCGCTCGCCTGCGCGGTTGCGTTGCAGGTGTTCGGCTTGGTGGTAACGATCAAAGCGGCGTGGTCGACCGAACTGGGCGAATTCAGCTTCCGCTACTTCTCACGCAGCGATCGCTTCATCTACAGCTTCCTCGACGCGTTTTGTCAGAGCTTCGATACCCAACTGTTCCCCTTCGCGATCTGGGCCGGCATCCACTTCCGCCAGCTCACCGGGCGGAGCGAGCCTGCCGCGCCGCCGCCGCAGTCGTCGTCAACGAAACCACGCGCGAAATCTCGCCACAAGGCGAAGGCGGCCGCGCGCGCTGCGCGCTCGTCGTAGCGCCGCGCACTCACTCCTTCCAGCCAGGCGGCGGTGGGATGTCGTGATCGCCAACGCGCTTGGCGTAGGCTTCAACCACGAAGAAGAAGTTCCCGTTAGCATACATCGTCTCGACATCCATTCTCAGTGCAGTAGTTCCGCCGCTCTCGAGTTGGATATCTTTGTCTTCTTGGATCGTTTGGAGCGGCCGCGATTCACCGCTGGAGAAGATCCTAAACAAGAGGCGTGCGCCGTGTGTGGTCTCGGCCATCGTGTTCCGCAGCTTCCCTCGCACCTTCACGTTACGTCCGTCGGTCAAGAGCGACGTGGTAAACACTTCGAGTCGTCCCAACGGATCCACGACGCCCTTGGTCTCGGTGCCCGCATACAGCTCGCGCTCGCGCTGCATCTCCGGCGGCGGACACGCCGTGAGCATCAGGCCGGTCAGCAGCGCGGCCACACGCCACGCATTGCGCATCATCGAGTTTATCATCGCTGGTCCCTCCCGCGCGCTTTGTAGGTCGGGCGACGACGGCGCGACAAGCGAAACCGACACGAAAGTCTTAGGCCTCTGGCTTGGCGTTCTTGGCGACTTGGCGGTGAAATGTTTGTCTCATTTGGCGACCGCATCCGGTTTGCGGCCGACCAGCAAGTACGCCTCGGCCTCCTGGTTCCCCTTGAGCGCGACCGTGCGTTGTGTCTCGAATTCGAAGGCAGGGGACAGGCGCCAGTAGCTCACCTCCGATACCTGCACGCGCCCGGCGACTCCGGTGCTCTCCATACGGCTGGCCAAGTTCACCGTATCGCCCCACACATCGAAGCTATACTTGCGCCGGCCGATCACACCGCTGATCACCGGCCCGGTGCTAATGCCGATGCGCACGCCGAGCGGCAAGCCGATCTCAGCGGCGGTGCGGTCGATGATGCCCAGCATGTCGAGGCTGAAGTCGGCCATCGCTTCCACCGCTGCGGCGCCGGCCGCCTCGCTGAGCACGCCCGTGGCCGCCATGTAGCAGTCGCCGATAGTCTTGATCTTCTCGATGCCGTGGCGCGCCGCCGCTTCGTCGAAGCGTGAAAAGATCAAGTCGAGCATCTCGACCAGATGCGGCGGCGAGAGCCGGCGGGCCAACGTGGAGAAGCCGGTCAGATCGGCGAACAACACCGTCGCCTCGCCGTGGCTGTCAGCGATCGTGCCGCGGTCCTGCTCGAGCCGGGCCACGATCGATTCCGGCAGCACATTGCTGAGCAAGTCAGCGATGCGGCGAGTCGCCTCACCGAGTTCTTGGCGCGCCAAGAACGATGAGTTCTGGTAGTAGCGCATGCCGTAACCGACGAGCGCACACACATTGAGGAGGATGAAGACGCTGGCGCGTTCACGCGCGGCCACCGACTGCGTCACCAGGGGGCCGAATTGACGACTCAAAACTTCCGAACCGACGAAGGTCGCAGTGATCATGAGGTAAGCGACCAGCGCTCTCCGGCTTTCGACACGAGCAAAGAGAAGCACCGCAAACACTACGAAGCCGACAAGACCGATCCGCACGCCGCTCTCTGGCCCGAGGCTAACGAGTAGGACGCAATAGTAAGAGCACGCGACTGCGAGGCCGGTGAAGCGCCCCGCGATGGTGAACCCGCCAGCGTTCAGAAATCCCGCGACCAACAAACCAACGAGATGGAGCGCCAGCACAAGCGCGAGCCCTGTGCTCTGGTCGTTGAGGAGTGACATGCCAATCCCGGCAACCGCCACCAACGCCAGGAGTGATCCGGCCAGGTTGCCGGCCCGTACCGCGAACGCAATGTCGAGCGGCATCTCCGGCGTTACGCCGAGATCAACCAGTCGTGCAAAAGTCTTCGTCATCGCGCTGCCCCGACTCGCTTAGCACAAGCGCGCGTTGCCTGAGTAACCCCTGCCCCTAAACCCAGAAATGAAATCTCACGCAGAGCCGCAGAGGGCGCAGCAAGAATCACTGCAACGGAACGGCTCATCGAGCGTGAGCGCCACCCGAATAGAGTTCAAGGGCCTTTGCCTGAGGAAACTTCTCAGCATCCTGCTCTGCGGCTCTGCGTGAACTTCTTCCTTCTTCATATCGAGGCTGCGACCGTCACCGTTCCGCTGTGGTCGCTATCGAAGAGGGGCAGACTTCGAGCGACAGTGTGCCGAGCGCGATGTCACACCCTGTACGAGTCTCCGTGTTGCCATCCTACGGCGCCGCGTACGCACCAATGTCGCAGGAAGTACGGGACCAGCCCCGCTGATCGACATCGAACATCGCACACTGCACAGGGCCGCCCACGCCAATGGCGGGGCTCGTGTTCGACAACTTCATCGTTTTGGTGCCGCCGCCGTTCTTGGCCAGGGCCCCGACGTGTGGATTGGTCGCGGTGAGGTCGCCCGCCGCGCTGGTGAGTCCGCAGTTGTTCGTCGGATCTAGGGTCAGGTTGTGGCCGTTATCGGTGACCGTACCGGCGATGTGCACACAATCCCCGCCCGAACTCTGACTGTTGGCGATGATGGTGTTGGCGACGGTCAGCGTGCCGCCTTCGTCGGCAATGTTGCCGCCGATACCGTCGCCACTGAAAGCATTCTTCGGAGCCTTGTTGCCGCTCAGCGTGCAGGCTGTGAGGGTCAGCGCGCCAACGTTCATAATCCCACCGCCCTTGGCGCCGGATGAGCCGAAGGGCGGGACCGAGTTGCCGTTCAGCGTGGAGTTGTTGAGGGTCGCCGTGCCGTCGTTGAAGACCCCGCCGCCGAAGCCGCCTGCAGACGAGTTGCCGTTCACTGTGGAGCTGTTGAGGGTCAGCGTGCCTCGGTTGGCAATGCCGGCGCCGATCCCGCCGCCGACGCCATTGGCGCCCGGGAGCGAGTTGCCAATCACGGTGGAATTGTTGAGGGTTACCGTGCCACCGCTGACGTTGTAGATGCCGCCGCCGTCGCCGCCGGGATTCTTGTTGCCGCTTAGCGTGGAGTTGGTGAGAGTCACCATACCGCCGTTGGCGTTGTAGATGCCGGCGCCCAAGCCGGCCAGGTTCTTGTTACCGCTCAGCATGGAATTGGTGACGGTCAGCACGCCGTCATTGTAAATGCCGCCGCCATGGCCGCCCGCTGACGAGTTGCCGCTCACCGTGCAGTTGGTGAGCGTCAGATACCCGCCGTTGAAAATGCCGCCTGTGCTGGCCGTAGACGAATTACCGCTCACCGTGCAGTTGGTGAGCGTCAGCGTGTCGAAGTTGCTGATGCCGGCACCATCACCCCCAGCCGCGCCGTTTTTGATCGTGAGGTCGGAGATAGTGGCCGTGCCGGAGTCGATCTCAAACACTTCCGTGCTCTTGTTGCCGTCGATGGTCAACGAGCTGGCACCCGGGCCGAGGATCGTGACGTCGTCGAGGATCTTCAGGAAGGCACCGGTGGTCAGTTTGATGGTGGTTTTCGGCGGCACGTTGAACACGATGGTGTCGGCCCCGCTGCCGGCGGCGCAGCCGCCAACCGGCGTGTCGCTGTTGGAAGAGTCGATCGCGTCGCGCAATGTGCAACCTCGGCCGCCGGTGGTGTCGCTCGTGTCGTTCACCGAGATCGTGGCGGCCGACGCCACCAGTGGCACCAGCAGCAAGAGACTGCCACCGAGAACCGTCAGGGCACGCGAACGTGCGGTCACCCACGCGAGGAATGGAACGTGAATACGTGTGCTCATCGGAGACCTCCTGTTGTTGTCGTCGTCATTCTTGGCGTCCTGTCAGTTGTGACCAGCGCCAGCGCTCACGGCATGCGCGCGGTGATGTTGCCGCGGCCGTCGACGCGAGGGTTCTCGGCACTCCACATGATCGGCACCGAGGCGAACGAGCCATTCTGATCTTCGCCGAACACGCCGGAAGCAAGGTTCTTCACTTTGCCCACGAACAGCCAACCGATGGAACCACCGCTGACCGTCAACTGTGGATTGGTGGGCAAAGACAGCAGCCCCAAGCCGGCGCTGGTGTCGGGCTGCCCGCTTCGTACGAGAACGAAAGCATTGTTGCCGCCGCCGCTGTACCCGTCGCCGGCGAAGATGCCGCTGGGTGTATCGAGAACCCCGGTCACTTTGCTCGAGAAGTACAGGTAGTCGCTCGGGTTGCTGAGCGCCAGCGAGACGTCTTCCGGAAAGTCACCAAAAGTTCCACCGGCGATACCGCTGGTGGGCTGGCCCTCTTGGATAACCGCCTCTGTGTGGCAGTACGAGACGCCGGGGTACGCAATCTCGATCCCGGTGTCGGCGGTGCTGCTCGCCCCGAACGCCGCTTTGGCGCGGAAGCCGAGCGCGAATCCCGAGCCGTGATGATCATCCGTGGCGAGGGCGAGGTGCTGCTTCGATGTGAATTTGGCGTAGTCGGCGCCACCGAAGTGCGATGCGCATCCAGCCTCGCCGGCCTGCACCGCGAGCTTGGGGTATCCTAAACAATCCGCGCCAATGACCAGCGCGGTGTCGTTGCTGCCATCACCGAAGACGGTACCGCCGGTGGGAGGATTCACCAGCTTGGTCACAAACGCCACTCCGGCACAGTTTTGAGCGCTGATGAAAGCTGGCGCCGACGAGGTTTCCAGCGAGCTGGGAAAGTCGCCGTAGACGGTTCCGGCGATCGGACTCGGATCGCCCTCTCCCGCCCTCCACTGTTTGCCAATCGGCGGCAGATCGCTGCCAAGAAGGTAGTAAGCCATTTCGACTTTCGTATCCTGGTTCAGCGGCGGCGCACCGGCGCCGACGGCTTTGGAGCGATACGAGACCGCCGCATAGAGTCCCTCGATCGCAACGGAGGGGTTCTGCCCGGCAAACGGGCCATAGAAGCCGTCGCCCGCGACATCGAACGGATCCCCCTCGTTCGCGATATCAATGATGTGTCCAGTGGCATAATCGTAAAGAAAAATTCCGGTGTTGGGCGCGAGGCCTTGGAATTTCGCCGCGAAGACCGCAACGAAGTCGCCGGAACCCGCCGTGTCGGCGGCGATCGCGGCGCGTGCGCTGGTGGGAAAGTCCGCGAACAGCCGGCCGTTGAACTTGCCGCCGGCCCTCACGTCGTTCTTGGCCGCGATGTCGTACCAGCCGGGAATCGGTGTGCTCACATTGGCCTGCTGCGTGTAGAACAGCCCACCCGCCGCCGACACGCCGCGTAGCGCGAGCAGTGCGGCGATGATTGTGGGGACGATTCGTCTCGGGGTCATGCGTGTCATTGAATCACCCTCCCTTCGTCTGCAGAGCCATGCCTCGCGACCATTGCGTCACTGGATGCGTCAGCGCACCCGTCACTTTATGCTCGGCGGGATGACTCTGAATTCCGTAGCTGCGGGCGTCACGACGTTGAGGGTGATCGTGCCGTTTATCGCTTCCTGGCAATTGGGGCTGGTGGTGCCGGCATCATCCTTGGGGTCGGATCCCGGACCGCCCGAGCCACCCCAGAAGTCGCTCGTCGACGTCACGATCAAGTTGTGCGGCGTTGCATCCGTGTCGTTGATTTGGGCAAACAGGCCACAGTTTGCACCAAATGTCCCGATGTCCCCGAAGTATCCCCCATTTGCGAAATAGTCGTTGTGATCGAGCGTCACCGATCGATCGGCCGTGTTGTCGCCACCCATTTACACGGCTACGCCCGAGCGGTTACCGACTATGGCATTGTGGCTAAAGATCGCTGTGCCAAGATTGCCGGGAGTCGCCAGAAAATTGAAGATTGCCACGCCGCTTCCGCCGTTGGATACGACGACGTTTTTCGTGACAACGGCGCCGGCGCCGAAGAACTGCATGCCGTCGCTGGCATTATTTCGGGCTACATTCCCTTTCACGATTGTGCCGGTGCCGAAATCCAGGAAACCTGCGGTCGCGCCACCAATAGCGGCGTTGCCACTCAAGACCACGCCCGTTACTGGTCCGCCCCCCATCGTCGCAATGTTTTCGACAACAAATGCTGGAGCGACATTCCCGGCTACGGTCACGCTCGCGCCGTTGATCTGCAGGCCGAGGTTACGAAGCGTGAATCCCTGATTCGCTTTACCAAACACGACGCTGTTTGCGTCGATGTTGACCTGCTGCGTCAGTGTCCCCCCGTCGAGCACGGTCGCCCCGGAGCCGTCGCGGGAAACAATCGTGAGCGGCTTGTTCACGTCAATCATGATGCTCGACACAGCCACCTCCTCACCCGGCGAATTGCCGAACGTGCCGTCGCCATTGAGGTCACCGTACACCCCGGGACCAACGATGATCTTGTCACCGGGGCTGGCGTTCGCAATCGCTTGACCGATGGAGCGGCAGAGCGGCTGGAGCGTGACGCCGCAGGTGCCGCTGTCGACGCCTTTGTTGGAAACGTTCAGGGTCGCCGCGTGCGCCGCCGCCGTGAATAGCACCCACGCCAAAATGGCGAGCCCCACTCTCGGTGGAGCGACCGGTTTCTGCGTGCCCTCGCTGTCATTCATCGTTCGCATTTCTAGCCTCCTTCGTTCCTCGTTGATGTGGTTGCGCTAGTTGCCCACGACACTTGCCGCTCGGGGTCGGGGTGATACGCGCAGCGGGCGCCGGTTCTGATCGTGACGCCGAGGTGGTAGCCGAGAATCGGATGATATTCGGTAATGTTGCCGATGGCGGCTTTCACGCGTTTCGTCACGGCGAGCCGCGCACGTTCCGAATCGGATTGCTGGCTGGAGTGATCCTCGGTTGCGCCTGACGGCTCGACCAAATCGGTCGCCGGAAAGCTCCGCCCCGGATGGCGCAGCAACTGTGCGAGATACCGCAACCCCTTGCCGTCGCGCAGACGAAACAATGTGCCGCCGTACTCGATCGTCCAGTACTCGCCTTCCTGCCGGAACACGCCAACAACGATCGGTGAGACGACCGCGGCCGTGCCCGACACGGCAGGGCGCGTGACCCTGCGTGCCTGTGAAGCCATGTTACCTCTTAACCAAGGAGGCGTGACGTTCGACGGCACAGTGTGCCGCGAAGAGGGCACAAATGCGGGCGAGCGACCAGCGGAGAAGAATTCAACGCGGCGGCACGGAGTTACCATGTGTTCGGTTGGAGTGAGCTGAGAAAGATGGGAGCCTCACCTTGTGCACGCGGGACACGCCAAACGTGGCCGCAAGATTGTTGCACCAAGAAGGGAGGCTCCCATGACCAAGGTAGTGCAGCGACCCGA
>JACOST010000017.1 GCA_016178705.1 Deltaproteobacteria bacterium
CCGGACGATCCGCAGCCAAGCACGACGCCACGTCGGAAACAGACCGACCGACCACAGCGAATGATTCACCCAATCCACGATCAGCGCCTCCCGAGACGGAGGCCATGCGGCCAAATGGTTTTTCTACAAGCTCGTTAGGCTCTCAACGAGATCTCGACACGATAAGAATCACATGGAGACACACGATAGGCCGCCCGCTGACGTCGAAGTGATGTTTGAAATCAGGGAAAGGGACCTCAGGTACTGTCGGGACCGGCTCGCGTCGGTCGATGGGGCACGATTCCAAGCCACGGACCTGATCCTGGCGATCACGACTCTCGGTGCCGGCGGCGTGCTTGGAGCCCTCGCCAGTGGAACGAGCACTTCGTCCCCATATTGGTGGCTTTTCTTCATTGTGCTGCCAATGCTCGCAGCAGCTGCCCTTGTCGCCTACGTACTGTTCAAATACTTTGGCGAGAATGAGCGTGTCGTGATCGCGAAGGAAGTCCTTCGGATCCTGCCGAATCCTATCGAAGCCGCATCAGCCAACAGTGAATACTCGAAGCTCTCGGGCCGGTGGACCCTTGAGTCAGCGACGTCGATTTCCGGCAAGAGAAGCAGCGGCGACCTCTTGCTTTACGTCCGGCAGGCGCACATCGCCATTGCGGGCACAATCACGGGCGAGTCCGGCAAGCAGCTAGGCGAGATTTACTCGAGGTTTGCGAGCTACGATCCCCCTACGCACCGCTTCGTATTCATCTATGGGTATTCGGCGATCAACGATAACGGCCAGCTGGACGCCAGTGAGTGCGCCTTCTCGGGCATAGTCTCTGGTGGTTCTCCTACCCTGATCGTTCGAGGGAATTGGTTTCATCTCACCGGCCCCTCCGTTGCGGGAACGGCTACACTCACCAAGCGGGAAACCTGAACCGACATGTGGCCAATCGTTGCACTGGCGGGTCCGACGTGTACTGGGAAGACGGCCGTCGGCGCAGCAGCGGCTGTGCAGACGGGGGCTATAACTCTGCCCCTCGACCAGCTGCAACGATACAATCATTTGAAAGAGGGCGTTGGCTTCGACGAGAAGGCCCTCAGAGGGGAGCACAAGGGGTATCAGGTGCTTTCGCCATGGGAGGTTAGCGGTCCCGCAAAATACGAAGCATGGCTCAAATCGACGATCCCTGTTGAAGCTAGGGCTCACCCCGTTCTGCTCGAAGGTGGTTGTACGAGCTATTTGATGAGGATATTGGCTGCTCAGAGTACCGATCCCATATTGGGGCGTATACAGATTCTTGCGCTGGATGCCCCAGCGGATCCTGAAGTGGCGGTCTCAAGGATTCGCGCTACATACGACGAAGAAAAGGTTCGGTTGATAGTCCAGGAGGTCTCCGATTTGGAAAAGATGGGCTTCATATCGGAGGCTGGCCTACCGTTTCTAGAGGAGTGTGAAGGTCTCTTCGTTCACCCAGAGCGGGAGGACAGGAATCTAGCGTGGGCGATCCGAATCTCGGCACGAGTATATTGTCCCGCGTACCTCGCATTGAAGGGCAGAATCGATCCGACGAGCGCCAGAGAGCGGATTATCCGGAATGTTCGTGACATACAGGTGTATCAACAGCGGCGCGTTAAGACCTGTCTGCCAGCGAATCAGATAATCGCGTATGAGAGGTCGTGGCTTGACGTGGACCGTCTGGTGAGGAATTTGGAGGGGGTGCGCACAGATCGCCATGGAACGGAACTGTAACGCAATCGACGAATCTCAACTGGACCCGGTCGGAGGTGCGCTGCTGCGCCTCGGTGTACTCGCCTATGGCCTCACTGCCGACCGCGAATGGGTTGCTACTCGGGTCGACGTTGGCGACGAAAATGGATCTGCTCGACGCGCATACATCCGGGTGATGCTCTCCTTCATAGAGGGAATGAACCATGCTCTCAGCGATGTTCTCCTTGCAGCTGACAAAACCGGGCGAGTTGAGCACTTGAGCGTGCCCGAAATCTTCGTTCTCCACGGGGTTCAATTCCAGGTCGATACGAAAGGCAGGGCTCGCGCCGTCCGGCGTCCTTTGCGGTTGAAGGACAGCGTCCGTCTATTGCTCAAGCTTCTGGGTCGCTGTGCGGATGCTCCATTTGAACCCAACTTCGGCGATGAGGGATGGCGGGCGTTTCTCGACGCAATTGCGATTCGGAACCGCGTCACGCATCCTCGCACACGTGCAGATCTGTGGCTTACAGAAGAGGATCTTGAGCGCGTTGATCGTGCAATCAAGTGGTATGAGGATGAGACGGCGAAATTCCTGCAGGGGTTCCGACCAAGAGGAAAGGATAAGCAAGTGAGTCAGGTACCTAACTCAGCGGTTGGAAACGACGGCAAGCAGCAGCCCACTTCCCCTGGTGCTCGCCGCTCTTGAGCCACGGCGTTATGCCTCGAACACCAGCTTGAAATTCTGCTTGCCGAGGCGGTGGCACGGGGTGAAGTCGAGCAGCGGGAGCAGGCTCGTAGCAGCGAGCGCGGCGCGGACCTGTTGCTGTGCGGCGGGATAGAGGAAGTACAGCGCATCGAGCGGGCGCTGCACCATCCATTGAGTATAGGGACTGGTGAAGCGTTGGAAGCGCGCACCGCGCAGTGCCGTCTCGTGCATGCCGACGCCGCGCGGCGGTTCGGTCATATCGGCGGGCTTGGCGTCCACCCACTTCTCGAACGCGCGCAGGTTGTCGAGCAGAAACGGCACAGCGTCGCGGCCGATGAGTTGCAGAAATGGCAACAGCGTTGGCGGAATCGCATCGCCGGGGACGAACTCGCCGCTGCGTGGCACGGGATGGTTCATGCGCTCGATCCAATCACACACGCGCGGAGCCGTCTCGCGCAGCAAGCGGCTGGGTACGGCGTCGAGGTAGAGGTGCGCGTACATTGGGCCCATCAACGCCAGGTCCGCCAGCGACATGCGACTGCCGAGGAGGAAGTCGTGCAGCTCGAAGTGACGCGACAGGATGTCGAGTAACTCGCGCAGGTGCGCCTCTATCGCGGGGATTGATTCCGGCAACACCCCGAGCAGCGGCAGGCTGCCCTTCATGCGATCGGCGAACGGGCCAGCGGTCGCCGGGTTGCCCGTGGCGGCGGCGAAATCGGCGCGGGCTTTGGCTTCGCTTTCGGGAAAGCTCCAGCGGTAGTGCATCGCCGGCAAAACGCCGAATTCGTCGGCGTAGACTTCGATCAGGTAGGCAACCACGCGTTGCACAGGCGTCGGCGGATACACTGGCGGCGTTGGGAAGCGCCGCTCCAACTCGTCGAGAATCTCGCTGGTGTCCTGCAACGCGATGTCGTCGGGCGTGACAACCACAGGAATGAACGCCAGCCCGGTGCGCGCGATGATGACCTCGCGATACGCCTGCGGCGTTGGCGCGATTTCTTCGTACGCAATGCCCTTGTAGCGAAACATCGGCCGGACCTTGCCGGAGAAGTAGGAAATCTCGCTGGCGTAGAAGCGGTACGGTTGGGAAGTCGGCATCGTTCGTTACCTCTGTTCAGCTTGGCGAAAGCAGCCCCTCGATACGCCGCCCTTCGATACGAAGCCTTCGGCTTCTACTCAGGAACGGCTACTCGGGGAAACGGTTGCTCTTCACATTCTTCAAGAATCCGTTTGCCCGAGTAGTGAGCGAAGCGAACCGTATCGAGGCCTTCGTTCGTACGTCATCACACGACCTCACGCCGGGGCTTGCACTTTGAGCTGCGGATCGCGGGGCTTCGGGAGGTGATAGTAGAGGTCGGCGATCAGATCCGACTTCAACTTGGCGTAGCCCGTATCGCTCCACAGATTGCGCCACTGCCACGGGTCGTCGTTCACGTTGTACAACTCGCCTTCGCTGCCGTCGTAGTGAAAATCGGGCAGCGGCAGATTGGCGCCGAAGGTGCGGTAGAGTCGCTCCAGGCTAAAGCCGATATCGCTCGTCGACGGCTCGTAGACGGTGCAGATGAATCCGTCGCGATAGATCGTCCGCAAGTGCATGCCGACCTCGGCGAACTGACTGTCCCACTCGGTGATGACGCGTTCGCGGCCGGAGCCCGGCGCGGTCGGCAGTGCGGTGCCGTCCATCCATGCCGGCACTGGCACGCCGGCGATGCCACAGAACGTCGGCGCGAGATCAAGCTGGCCGACCGGCTCGGCGACTTCCGTTGGCGTCACGCGCGCTGACGGCGCGGGGCGCCAGATCAGCGGAATGTGCATCAGTGAGTTCACGTGGTACGGCCCCTTGTAGAGCAGGCCATAGTCGCCTTGGAACTCGCCGTGGTCGGTGGTGAAGAAGATGTCGGTGTCGGCATCCCACCCGCGTTCGGCGATGCGGCGCAGGACGCGGCCGCAGGCTTCGTCGATCAGTTCGTTTTCCACATGCGTCAGCGCGTTCACCTCGCGGATCTGATCGTGGGTGAGTTGGCTGGGCACGAACGTCATCGGCCCGCCTTCGTTGTTGCGGAACTTGCCCTCGTACCACGCTAGCCAATGGCGCGGCTTCTGCGCGAGGATTTTTCTGACTGTTTCGTCGGAACCGGGATGACCCGGTGGCAGATCGAGATCGCGCCAATTGATGCGCCGGGCCTCCGACGCGGGCGGGTCCCACGGATGATGTGGATCGGGAAAGCTCATCCACACGAACCAGTCTTCCTGCGGCGCGAGTGAATCGAGGTAGGCGATGGTGCGGTCCGCCACCCAGTCGGTGTGGTAGTGCTCGCGGGCGATCGGATTGTACGTCACCTCGGGAGCGTTGGTATCGCCGCCGCCTTGCGCGCTGAGCAACGGTGCGAAGCCGCTGACTTCGTCGGGATGATTCTGCTGCAACCAACGCGAGTAGTGCCAGCCGCCCATCGGCCCGTGCATCGCCAACTCCATATGCTCGAAGCCGCGAAAGGGGCCGGTCGAATCTTCGCCAGCCATACGGTTCTCGAACCATTTCTCTTTCGGATCAAAGGCGGGTTCGAAGTGCGCCTTGCCCAGCAATGCCGTGCGGTAACCGGCCTGCTCGTGCAAGTAGGCGGCGACGCTAGGCGCATCGGCGGGCAGTGCGACGCCGTTGGCGAACACGCCGTGCGTCCGCACGTACTGTCCCGTGATCATCGTCGAGCGCGCCGGCATGCAGACGACATTCTGATTGTGCGCGCGGCGAAAGTTGACGCCTGTCGCGGCGAGACGATCAACCACCGGCGTCCTGGCAATCGTGCCGCCGTTGCAGCCCAGCGCATCGTAGCGTTGCTGGTCGGTGGTGATGAAGAGAATCTTGCGGCCCATCGCGCGTCCTCCTCCTCTTCTCCCGTGAGAGATTCGGAACGGGAGAGACCCGCTAACCTACTTGCACGAGCGATGCAAGAAGTTGTTGGCGGCGCGGCGGGCTGTTTCAGTCAGCATGATGGCGTGTCGCACACCGGCGGTGCCAAGCGCCAGCTCGGCCTGCCGTGACGGAAGTCAGCCGTCCTGTTTGCATGTGAACCGAACCACACGTTTGCGCACGCGCTGCACCCGTTCGCGGCGGGCCGCATTTGAAGGGATCGACGAGAGGTGCCGTTAGGTACAGCCGGATGTTAGCCGGGCTCAAAAGACGTTGTTGTACCTAGGCAAGATACCATGCTTATCGAGAAACGCCTGCAGCAACAGCGCCTCGGCAAGTGCGGGGCTCTTCGGCACCTTTCCAAGAATGATATACTCGATCCGAAGAGCGCCCTCTGCAGCACGCAAATCGAGAAACCAACGATTGGCAGGGATATCACACCTCCTGATCCTGTCTCGACGCGGAGCTTTTAGACGGCCCGGAATTGCCTGCTCCTTAAATCGCCCGTTTGAATCGATGCTGCCACCCCGCCCGACGTAAATGATCTCGCTGTCTTCGACCCGACGCACCAGATAAACGCCGTACTTGTCCGGTACACGAACGGTGGCGAAATGACCGTCCACGGCTTTCGACCAGCGTTCGGACGCATGCGCGTACTCAAAGTAACCATGCACGCCAATCTCGCGGAGCCGCTGCCATTCTTCTTCGAATGCCATCGAGTAAAGTCTTGGTCCTCAAGAGCGGGTCGCTCAACTGTCAGCTGGCCGCGACTCTGCTCAAGCCGATCACTTCCAGCGCTGCGTTAGCCGGCGACGTTGGCATTGGCTGACAGAGACTCGATGCTCTCAACGCCGAGGAGCTGACGCAACTGGCGAGCAAGGGACCGCGTCTGCTTGTCGAAGTCCCCCTTGAGACCATGCTTTAGTTGTGCTCTTGCCGCGACCGGGTCTTGTGATTGATGGGTGAGTTCGATGTAGTGGCGAAGCTCTGCGTCGCGAATGCCTGAGATTAGCTTCTCAACCGCGGCTGCTATCTCTTCCGGGAGGAAGAGAAGCGATTGCAGATATGCCTTCTCAGCGGGTCCGAAGAGGGCCTCAAGTTGTTCGACGTCGGAAGTGACATCGCTGTCGGGGAGGCTTTCAAGGATCGTTTGAAGATTCCGGGCTCGCAATGCCATTCCGGAGACAGCGGAATAGAGAATCAGCAGAGGCGCGACGCGCTCGTCCTGAAGGCGAACAAATCGTGACTTCTGTCGTTCGAGATCGAGACTGAACGCGTGGCGCGCCGCTTCGAGCTGCTTGTGTGCTTCCTGCCGAACTTGCTCGATCGCTAGCGCAGATTTGTGCTCAAGACTGCTCTTGAAGCGGTCGCCCTGGATTCTGAGAGACTGCTTCACGATCTCTCGGCAGAGCCATGCTGCTGCCGCGAGCACGACCGAGGGTGCGCCGAGATACTGGATGGCGAACTTGGCAAGTTCCAAATTTCAGTTCCTTCCGGGAATCGATCGCCGGCCAACTTCAAATTCCGCGCACCAATGCATCCGGCCGCCCACTCGAGATTTAGGGAGTCAACACGCCGCGCGTCATGCTCGCTCCATACACTAGACTCTCCCGGCCCTTCAAGCGCCTGCGCACCGCAACTTCATGTAATCCGTCGGCGTGTGTTGTGGCTCGGCGATTCCGTCCGGACTGGATCGCCGAATTGATCGAGTACTTTCTCCGCTACGAGTATCGCTTCGTCAATCCGGCGCAGATCGATGCGGGGGACGCAGAGGGGATACTACGCGCGGCTGCCGTTCGACGATGCCTATGAGGCGGGCGAGGAAAACTCCGACGACTCGTTTCTCGGTGTCTTCGTGCCTTCGCGGTGAGAGGCATCTGTCAGGTCAGGGTTGGACTGACAGCGCCAGGTAGCAGTTCGCTTCTCTCAGAATCGGATCGAGTGCGGATTTGTCCGACACTGCCGCGTAGCGTGCGCGCAGCGCGGCGAGCGATTTGGCGTGGTATTTCTGTGCTTCTTGCGCGTATGGTGTGCCGGCCAGCGTCAACGAGAATTCATTTTCGCCAGCGGCGATCGCCTTGGCGTTGGCTTGGCTCCAGGGGAAGAAGATGGCGCCGATCTCGTCCCTCAGCAGCGGCATCAGCGTGGGCTTGAGTGCGGGCCAGGACTCGAACTCACCTTCGTTTTTCGGATCGAGCATGCGGTTGATCCAAGCCAAGACGTTGCCCGCGCTCGTGCGGATGATGGCGCCGGGCGTGGGATCGGTCGAGCACTCGTAGAGTTGCGCATACAAACCGAAGTCGCCAAACGCTGGCCGCGCGCCGAAGAGATATTTCCGCCGCGCCAAATGCTTGTCGAGGATGGCGAGCTGGCGCTTGAACGAGCCTTCGATGATGTCCTTGGTTTCCGCGCTCGAGCCGACAAACTTTAGCCGCGGAATCATGCGACCCTTCACCATTTCGATCGCACCCGGCAAGACGTCGTCGCTGATCCCGGGCATCATGCTGCGGGCAATGCGCTCGCCGCTCGATTGCTGATCGGGCTCGTACCACCAGCGGTAGTGGAACATCGACTTGTTCCCCCACTCGTCGCCGTACTCCTCGATCAGCGCAGAGATGAACGCGAGCGCCGGGTCGCTGGGGTGGATCGACGGCAGCGGAAAGAGCTTTTCGAAGTGCTCGATGATCGGCGTCGAGTCCTGCACCCCTTGCGCGTCGGGCGTGACCACCAGCGGGATCAACGGCAACTTGGCGTACTGGCTGAACTCGGCTTCGTTGGTGCTATTGCGGAGAATCCACTCGTGCGGGATCTGCTTGTAACGGAAGTACGAGCGGACCTTGACCGAATACGGCGACAGCTCGTTGCCGAAGATGCGGTGCGTATTCGCCATGGCGCTCCTCCCTAGGTGCGGCGGATGAAGTCGACGACAACGCGCGCCAACTCTTCGCCCTTGTCTTCTTGCAGAAAGTGTCCGCCGCCGATGATGGTGGTGTGAGGTTGTCCCTTGGTGCCGGGAATCGCATCTTGCAGTAAGCGATCGGCGCCGCCGGTGACTGGATCGGAATCGCTGAAGGCGGTGAGGAATGGCTTCTGCCAGCGGCGCAGCACTTCCCACGCTTTGCGATTGGGAACGGCGGCGGGGTCGTCGGGCGCGATCGGCACCAGCACCGGAAACTGGCGCGCGCCGGCTTTGTAGCGATCGTCCGGGAAGGGGGCGTTGTAGGCGGCGATGACCGCGGGCGACAGTTCGGTTGCGCAGCCTCCGCGAACGATTCCGCCGACCGGAAACTCCGGCGTCTCTTGCGAGAACTTCCGCCAGGCGAGGAACGCATCGCCGAGCGACGTATCGCCGGTCGGTAGGAAGGTGTTTGCGGTGACGACGCGCGCGAAACGATTTTCGTGTTCGGCCGCCAAGCGTAAGCCGATCAGCCCTCCCCAGTCCTGACACACGAGCGTGATGTTGCGCAGATCCAATTGCTCGATCAGACCGCGCATCCAATCGACGTGTCGTTGATAGGTGTAGTCCTCACGCCGCACCGGTTTGTCCGAGCGGCCGAAGCCGACGAGGTCCGGCGCGATCGCTCGATGACCCGCGGCGGTGATGATCGGAATCATCTTGCGGTAGAGGAACGACCACGACGGCTCGCCGTGCAGCAGCAGCACCGGAGCCGCCGTGCGCGGACCCTCGTCGACGTAGTGGATGCGCAGGCCGTCGACCTCGGCGTAGTGCGGCGCAAACGAATAGCCGGGCAGGTTGGCGAAGCGTTCATCGGGTGTGCGCACAGTTTCCATCTTGCTCTCCTTGATCAGTCGCTATGGTTCAGCAGGGCGGTGAGCAGACGAGTCATGACGTGCCGCGCCTGTTCGACCGTCAAACTTTGATGCCGCCGTAACGGATCCCACGTCGCCCAACTGCTGGCGACGTCAAGAGCGGCGACCAATTCGCGCCGTTCGCGTTGGCGATGCGCGGCCAACTCGCTGGCGAAGACTCGCTCCACCTCGGTGCGCGCGAGCAGACGCATGCGCCGCAGGTTCGACGCGATCGCGGGCGAGAACGGTTCCATCAGCAACGCGACCCGCCGCACCGGCGCGATCATCTCGAACATCCGTACGCGTTGGGCGACGAACTGACCGATTCGTTCAGGTCGCGATGCGGTTGGCGGAATTGGACTGGTCAGCGCACGGATACGTTCGGTCTGCCGCTCCGCCACCGCTGCGTAGATCGCTTCCATATCGGGGAAATGTTGGAACACGGAGCGGAGCGAGATGCCAGCGCGTTCGGCGATCCGCGGCGCAGTCGGCCGCAGTTCGCCCTCATGCAGCAGCGCGAGCAGCGCGTCGACCACGGCCGCCCGCGTGCCGGCGCTGCGCGCCAAGCGACCATCGGTCCGCGCATCTCGAACCGCAGCGATACTGGGCATGGGCGGCACCATAATCATTTTGCACTACCAGTGCAAACACGCCATGGCGGCCGTGAGGTAGTCCATAGCGCGGTAAGGTCGAGCGGCCTTGCGTCGACCAGGTGCCTCTACCTATAACCCGCTCCATCATGCGGCTCGCGAATCAGGTGGCGATCGTAACCGGGGCGGGGCAGGGGATCGGGCGCGCGATCGCGCTCGCTTATGCGCGGGAAGGTGCGCGCGTGCTGGTCGCGGAACTCAAACCCCATCGCGTTGAACGCACGGTTGGTGAGATCGCTGCAGCGGGCGGTGTCGCCGCCGGGGTCGAGGTCGACACGGGAGTTCGGGCACAGGTCGAGCACATGATCGCGGCGGCGCGGCGGCATTTCGGCCAGCTCGACATCCTCGTGCACAACGCGCAAAGCTACGCGCCGCACACGCCGCTGGAGAACGTCACCGACGAACAATTCGACGGCGTGTTCACCTCGGGCGCGAAGGGCGCGCTGTGGGCGATGCAGGCCGCGTTTCCGTTGCTGCGCGAACGCGGGGGACGGATCATCAACATCGTGTCGCTGGCGGCGGAGCGCGGCGATCCGGGGCTCGGTCCCTACAATGCAACCAAGATGGCGATGCTGGCGCTCACCCGCACGGCGGCGCGCGAGTGGGGCAAGTACAACATCCTGGTGAACGCGATCGCCCCGGCGGCGCTGACGCGCCGTGGCCAAGACTACGCGGCCCGCGATCCCGAGCGGTTCGCGCAGATCATGGCTGAGCGACCGATCGGCCGCCTTGGCGATCCCGGTGAAGACATCGCGCCGGTTGCGGTGTTTCTCGCGTCGGCTGACGCGCGCTATCTCACCGGCCATACTTTCTACGCTGACGGCGGCGCTCATATCTCCTCCGTCTAGGCCAATGGATCTGGGACTCAGCGGACGGGTTGCCGTCGTGAGCGGCTCGAGCGCCGGCATCGGCAAGGCCATCGCCGCGGCGCTGGCGCGCGAAGGCGCGTCAGTGGTGATTGGCGCGCGCGGAGGTGAGCGACTCGAACAGGCGCGCGCCGAACTCGCTACGATGGGTTCGCCGATCGAGGCGGTAGTGGCCAACGTGGGCACGCGCGCGGGAGCCGATGCGTTGATCGACGCAGCGGTACGACGTTTCGGTCGATTGGACATGCTCGTCAACAACGCCGGCGGCGCGTCTGGGCCGGCGGGGTTTCTCGCGCTGTCCGACGACGACTGGCAACGCGTGTGGGAGCAGACACTGATGAGCGCCGTGTGGTGCTCGCGCGCTGCCATTCCACACATGCAGCGCCAAGGCGGCGGCAGCATCGTCATGATCGGCTCGACCTCGGGTCATCAGCCGGATGTGGTGGTGCCGCACTACAACGTAGCGAAGGCGGGCTTGATCAGTCTGAGCAAGACGCTGGCGAACAGTTTTGGAGGCGATCACATCCGCGTCAACATCGTCTGCCCCGGGCTCACGCGCACGCCGGCGATCGAGAAGACCGCCGTGCGCCGGCTCGAAGAGGCAGGCCAATCAACGCAAGGAATGAGCGCGTCTGAAGCGGTCAACGCGTATTGGAGCTCGCGCCGCAGTTTTCCGCTGGGCCGCGTCGGTGAGCCGGAAGATATCGCTGGATTGGTGACTTTCTTATGTTCCGATCGCGCGGCGTGGATCACCGGCGACTGTTTCAACGTAGACGGTGGTTGGACGAAGTCGATGCTGTAGCTCAGATGGTGAGGTTTTCGCTTCGGCTCTTCGCCATCCAAAACAACAACTCGGCAACTTGCTCGAAGGAGCGGAAGCGTTCGTCCTTGGTCTGTCCCAAGTGGAAACGGTGGTAGATTTGCTGGACCACCACGGCGATCTTGAAGAGCCCGAAGACGTAGTAGTACGGCACCTGCGAAACATCGACGCCGCGCCGCTGGCCGTAGCGCTCGACGGCTTCACGGCGGGTGAGGAAGCCCGGGACGTTGGACGGCATGCCGCCGCCTTGGGCGCCACCTCCGAGACCTTCACCTGCTTCGATCCACAGTGAAAGCAGCGTGCCGAGATCGGCGAGCGGATCGCCGATCGTACACATGTCCCAATCGAACACGGCGACGACGCGGCCTGGATCGCGGTTATCGAGCATCACGTTGTCGAGGCGCCAGTCGTTGTGCACCAACGTTGGCACCGGTGACGCGGGCAGGTGCTCGCGCAGCCACCGCGATAGTTCGTCGACCACCGCCATCTCCTTCGTCTGCGCGCGCACGTAGCGCGCGGTCCAGCCGTCGATCTGGCGCCGGAGAAAGCCGTCAGGCTTGCCCAGATCCGCGAGGCTGGCGGCGCGCTGATCAACTTTGTGCAAATCGGCCAACGCATCGATGAGAACTTCGCTGATGCGTCGATTGATTGCGGCATCATTACCACCACCAAACTCAGGCGGAATAGCCCGACGGATCACGGTGCCGCGCCGCCGCTCCATCACAAAGAACGGCGCCCCGATGATCGAAGCATCATCGCAGAACACGTACGCGCGCGGCGCCAGCGGATAGGCATCGGGTAAACGTGAGAGCACGCGAAACTCGCGCCCCATATCGTGAGCGCCAGCTGCCACTGGGCCGTTTGGCGGCCGCCGCAGCACGTATTCGGTGCTACCGAATCGGAGCAGATAGGTGAGATTGGCGTGCCCGCCGGCGAATTGTACGACTTCAAGCGAAGCGTCCGAGCCGGGCAGCTTGCCCTTCAAGTACGCCGAGACGCGCTGGTGATCGAAGTCCTCTCCGCTGCGGATGGCGACGACTTCGCTGTCGGGTTGTGACGATGAGTGTGGGGAACCGGTAGCCATAGGATCTCCTGCGGCTTCACAAGCACGAACGCCCCGATGCCGCTAGGGCATCAGGGCGTCGAGTCATTGCGGGGGGAGGATTTGAACCTCCGACCTTCGGGTTATGAGCCCGACGAGCTACCGGACTGCTCCACCCCGCGTCACCGTGAGCGCGTACAGATAGCGGTCGCACTAGTTGATGTCAACGCGCTCTACTTCTCAGGAGCAATGACAGTAGAGGTAGCAACCGAGGAACGGCTGCCGCACCACTGTCGAGTCACGCTTGCTGACGGAAGTATCGCAACTGCGAGCGGACTACCCGGAGTTTCGGGTGGTCCCCGGCTGCCGTTGGGGCGGCCCGGGTTCCAGCGTCGAGTACCTCGCGCGCTTGGTGGGAAGGGGCGAGCAAGCCTAATCAGCCGTTCCCTCCGGCACCACCTGTTCGGGCCGAATTGGCCGCTCGTCGACAACTGAGCACGGGCCTAACTCCTCTCGAAAATTACCATTTTTTTCTTGACACGCGTCGCCAGCCCTTCTATATGTCGCCCCCGGGAGTGGGATGAAGTGGAGGATGTTGGGGTAACGGGCCACAACGGCCCAGTCGGTGGGACATGTTTCGCGGGACGTTCGAACACACGGTCGACGACAAAGGGCGAGTCAGTGTGCCCGCTCGGTTCCGCGATGCCTTGGTTGCCGCTGGTGATGATCGGGTTGTGCTCACCAATTTTTTCGTCGACGCGCTGCGTTGCTTAGATGTGTATCCCCACGCGGCGTGGGCGCAATTGGAGGAGCGGCTGCGGGCGCGGCCGCAGTTCAACGCCAAGATGATGCGGTTCCAGAATTACTACTTTGCCGGTGCGCATGAGTGTCAGCTCGACAAGCAGGGTCGCATTCTGTTGCCACCGACGTTGCGAGACTACGCCGCGCTCAAGCGCGAGATAACCTTCACGGCCGCGGGTGAGAAATTTCGCATCTGGGACCGCGAGGCGTGGGCAAAGGTCTTCGCGGATGCCGAACAGGAATTGATGGCCAAACCCGACTCGTTGTCGGAGTTGGAGATCTAGAGATGTTACCGCTGTCGATCGATCAGCGTGTGCTGGCGCGGCGCGACCCAGTCGAAGCCGCGCTGCGGGAAACGCGCTGGAGGCCGACGAACATTCGCGAAGCAGTCAGCGCCGAAGTGCGCGCGCTCGCGGCGTGGATTGGAATCTTGGTGTTCGTGGGTGTGGTGGTTGGATTGGGGTATGTGTGGATGCGGTTGTTGGTGGTGGATGTCGGTTACCGGCTGTCGGCGACGCGCCAGCTTGTGGAGCGGTTGGGGCAGGAGGGGCAGGAACTCGCAGTAGAAGCTGCCGCCGCCGACACGCCGGGCCGACTGGAACAGGAAGCACACCTACGGCTCGGCCTACAGCGACCGGAACGCGGACAGGACGCCGTGTTGCCATGACGGTGTCGGCGGCGCGCGACCGCATGGCAGCGACGGCGGTGGTGTTCTTCACCCTCTTCGTCGTCGTTCTCGGACGCGCCGTCTACCTCACGGTTATTCTCGGACCGGAGCTCAAGGAACTCGCCGCCAAGCAACACCAACAGCGCACGGCAGAGCCTCCACTGCGCGGCCCGATCGTTGATCGTAACGGTGAAGCGCTGGCCCTCACCGTGGATGCGGCAGCGGTTTTCGTGCACCCGCGCGAATTTACCGGCGCGGAGTCGGTGCCGGTGCTCGCTCGTATGCTGAGAATGCCGGTGGCGGAGATTGTGGCCAAAACCGCGAGTACCGCGCCGTTTGTCTGGCTCGATAGACAGATGCCGCTCGATCGATGGTCGGAGCTGGCCGCGTTCCATTTGCAAGGCGTAGGCAGCCAGCCGAGTCGGCGCCGCCACTACCCGCACGGCCAACTGGCAGCGCACCTCTTGGGTTTCACCAACGTCGACGCGCAGGGCATCGAGGGTATCGAGCTGCGCTACAATCACAGTCTGCTGTCCGCTGTCGAATCCGTTAGCACCGAGCGCGATGCCCGCGGCCGGCCGATGATGGTGAACGCGGCTGCGCCGTCGCGACAACATTCTGGCGCGCGCGTGGATCTGACGATCGACGGCCCGCTGCAGCATGTGGCCGAAGAAGAACTCGGAAAGGCGGTTCGCGAGCACCAAGCCGAAGCGGGCGTGGCGATTGTGCTCGATCCGCGCACCGGCGAGATTCTCGCGCTGGCCAACGAACCGTCATTCGATCTCAACGATCCGGCAGCCGCACCGGCCGCGAGTCGCCGCAATCGCGTGATCACCGACTCCTTCGAGCCCGGCTCGACGTTCAAGATTTTCACCGCAGCCGCAGCGTTGGAAGCTGGATTGGTCAAACCCGAGGACCGCATCTACTGCGAGAACGGCAGCTACGCGATCGGCCATCGCGTGGTGCACGATCACGAGCGCTACGGGTGGCTGTCGTTTGCGGAAGTGATTCAACACTCCAGCAACATCGGCACCGCCAAAGTCGGCGAACGCGTCGGCGCGACGCGCTTGGCCGCGCTCATCGACGCCTTCGGTTTCGGAAAGCCAACCGGCGTCGACCTGCCAGGCGAAGTCGGGGGGTTGTTGCGTCCAGTCGAGAAATGGGGTCGCATCCATCTTGTCACCACTAGTTTCGGCCAGGGCATCGCGGTGACCCCGATGCAGTTGGTGCGCGGGTATGCCGCAATTGCCAACGGCGGCATGCTGCTCAAACCCTACGTGGTTCAGCGCGTCGTCGGCGAAGACGGTCGCGTGCTGCGAGAGCAGCACCCCGAAGCCGTCGGCCGCGTGATTTCGCCGCGCACCGCGCGGACGCTCACCACATTGCTCGAACGCGTGGTCGAAGGTGGGACCGGCACCAAGGCGAACGTCGAGGGCTTCACCGTCGCTGGCAAGACCGGCACGGCGCAGAAGGTCGAACACGGCCACTACTCCGCGCGTGGGCGCATGTCGTCGTTCATCGGCTACGTACCGGCCGAAGATCCGCGTTTGGTGATCTTGGTTGTGATCGACAGTCCGAAGGGGATGACCTACGGCGGATTGGTCGCGGCGCCAGCGTTCAAACGCATCGCCGAGTACGGATTGGGGCGACTAGGCCTGCGCCCCTCCACCCCGTCGCTGCCGGCGCCCGAGATGGCGGCGCTCACCGCGCAGCCGGTGGTGTGGAAGGTGGTCGAAACCGGTGGCGGCATGCCGAGCTTTCTCGGCCTCAGCATGCGCGAAGCCTTGGTGCGCGCGCACCGCGCCGGTTGGGACGTTCGCATCGAAGGCAGCGGCTTTGTGGTCGCACAGGACCCGTCGCCGGGCGCTGCCGCCGGTACTGACCGTACGTTGCGCCTGGTCTTTGGCACGCCCACACTTTGAGATATGAAGAACGCGGAGCTGGCGCTCGATTGTGCTCCCTCGATGACTTGGACGCTCGCCGACGTACTCACCGTGACTGGTGGCGTGGTCGCCTCCGGACTTGCGCGCCCGCTGATCTTTGATTCGGTTTCCACCGATACACGCCGGCTTGCGCCTGGCGCGCTGTTCGTTGCGCTCACTGGTCCGACCCACGACGGTCATCGCTTCGCCGCCGACGCCCTCACGCGCGGTGCGCGCGCCGCCATTGTACGCGCGGTGCCTAACAACGTGGCCGCTGTCGACGCCATAGTTGTCTCGGACCCCCTCGTGGCGCTCGGTCAACTCGCGGCGTGGACGCGCCGCCGACTGGCGCCGCGCGTCATCGCCATCACCGGCAGTAACGGCAAGACCACTACGAAGGAAATGGTTGCCGCCATCTGCGACCACGCGATCTTTGCGCCGCCGCGATCGCAGGTTCTGAAGACAGTTGGGACGGAGAACAATCTCATAGGTGTCCCGCTCACCTTGCTGCGGCTCACCGGTCACGAGGCGGTGGTGGTGCTGGAAATGGGCATGAGCGAACCGGGCGAGATCGCCAAGCTTGCGGCGATCGCCGATCCCGATGTCGGGGTGGTAACGAACGTCGGCCCCGTGCACCTCGAAGGGTGCGGCAGTCTGGCTGGCGTGGCCGCGGCGAAGGGTGAACTGTTCGCCGGCATGCGCCGCGACGGCACCATCGCCGTCAACCGCGACGATGAGTGGGTGATGAAGATCGCTGCGAGTTTCTCAGGACGCTGCATCGAGTTCGGGACTGGTGGTGAGGTTGAAGCGCGCGCGGTGACCGACTTCGGCCTCGACGGCGTCGCGTTTGATCTCTGCGTTGGCGGTCGCATCGCAAAGGTTCGCGTGCGTATTCCCGGTCTGCACAACGTCGCCAACGCGCTGGCAGCCGCCGCGGTCACTCACGCAATCGGCCTCGATCTCGATACCATCACTGCGGGGTTGGACGCAGTCGCGGCGCCGCCGAAGCGAATGCAGGTGGTACGGCTGGCCAATGGGACGACACTGCTCAACGATTCGTACAACGCCAATCCGGCCAATGTAGAAGCGGCGCTGCGCGTGTTGACGCGCCAATCGGGCCGGCCGGTGGCCGTGCTCGGGGAGATGCGCGAACTCGGCGCAGAGAGTGACACGTTGCATCAGCACATCGGCGCACTCGCCGCGCAACTCGGTGTGCGCGTGCTCGTCACGGTTGGCGCCTACGGGGACGCGCTGGCCGCCGGCGCGCGCGCCGGCGGACTTAGCCACGCAGCCGTGCATGTGTGCGCGGATCCGGCGGAGGCCGCCGCCGCGGTGGCAACGCTCTGGCAAAGCGGCGACGTTATCCTGGTCAAAGGTTCGCGCGGTCAGGCGACCGAAGAGGTCGTGCGCCTGCGCGGCTCGCGCATGGCGGAAGTGGTGCGGTTGTTGGAGGAGGCGGGGGGTCGCTCGTGATGCTGTATCATCTCCTCTATCCGCTCCACAGCGAACACAGTGTGTTCAACGTGTTCCGCTACATCACCTTTCGCTCGCTGATGGCGGCTATGACCTCCCTCGCCATTTCCTTCTTGCTCGGGCCGTGGCTGATCCGCCGCCTGACGGAACACCAGATCGGCCAGGTTGTGCGCTCCGACGGTCCGGAACGCCATCTGATCAAAGCGGGAACGCCGACAATGGGTGGTACGTTGATTCTGTTCTCACTCATCCTCGCGACGCTGCTGCTCGCCGATCTCACCAACACCTACGTGTGGCTGGTGATCGTGGTGACGCTCGGATTCGCCGTCATCGGCTTTCTCGACGACTACCGCAAGCTTGTCCAGAAAAACTCCGCCGGGCTGTCGGGACGCCAGAAGCTGATGGGCCAGTTCGCGCTCGCATTCGCGGCGGCGATCTTTCTCTATTTCAAGCCCGGGTTCACCACCACGGTGAGCTTTCCGTTCTTCAAGGATCTTCACCCGGACTTTGGTGTGTTCTACATCCCGTTCGCGGCGGTCTTCGTGGTCGGGTTCTCCAACGCGGTGAACCTCACTGACGGTCTCGATGGACTGGCGATTGGTCCGGTCATGACGACGGCGGGTGCGTATGTCGTGTTTGCCTATGTTGCTGGTAATGTGAAGAACGCCGAGTATCTCCAAATCCCGTACGTCGCAGGTGCCGGCGAATTGGCGATCTTCTGCGCCGCGGTGGTTGCCGCCGGCCTCGGATTTCTGTGGTTCAACGCGTATCCGGCGATGATGTTCATGGGCGACGTGGGAGCGTTGCCGCTGGGCGCGGCGCTCGGCATTGTGGCGCTGCTGACGAAGCAAGAGCTGGTGCTCGTGCTCGCCGGTGGCATCTTCGTTGTCGAGGCGCTGTCAGTCATGCTGCAGGTCGGGTCGTACAAGTTGCGGCGGAAACGCATCTTCCGCATGGCGCCGATCCATCATCACTTCGAGTTGCAAGGCTGGCCCGAGCCGCAAATCATCGTCCGCTTTTGGATCGTCTCGGCGATCTGCGCGATCGCGGCGCTCAGCACGCTGAAGTTACGGTAGGCGCACGGATGAACCTCGCCGGCCAACGCGTGGTCGTGATCGGAGGCGGTCGAACCGGGCAGGCGACCGCGCGGTTCCTGATCGATCGCGGTGCCATCGTACGCGTGATCGAGCGCAACGCCGCCATGCTGGCGCAGTTGACGCTGCCGCCAAAGGTCGAGTGTGTTGTCGACGACGGCGGCGAGGTGCTGCTACGAAGCATCGATCTCGTGGTGCCGAGCCCCGGCGTCGCGCGCACACACCTGCTGCTGCAACGCGCGGTGGCGCGCGGCATCGCGGTGATGAGTGAGATCGAACTCGCCTATCGATTTCTGCCGTGCCCGCTGCTGGCGATTACCGGCACCAACGGGAAGAGCACGACCACCACGTTGCTGGGCGAGATGCTGAAGGCGAGCGGTGGTCCGATCTTCGTTGGCGGCAATCTTGGCACTCCGCTGATCGACGCCGTGCAAGTCGATGCCCCTGCGTATCGCGCCGCCGTTGCGGAGATCTCCAGTTTCCAACTCGAGTGGGTGCAGACTTTTCGGCCACGCATTGGAGTGCTGCTCAATCTCACGCCTGATCATCTCGATCGGTACCCTACGGTAGCCGAGTATGCGATGGCGAAGGCGGCGTTGTTGGCGCGCCAACAATCCGATGATCTTGCGGTGCTGAACCGCGACGATCCTTGGGTCTGGGAGCAGCGGCTGCGCACCCGAGCCAACTGCGTTTCGTTTGGCCGCGAGCCGGTTGAGTTTGGCGCCTTTGTCGATGGTGACGACCTCGTCTACTGGGGACCGGATCCGCACGCACGTCGGTTCGCCCTCGCCGGTGTGAAACTGCAGGGCGCTCACAACCGCGAGAACATGCTCGCGGCGGTGACTGCTGCATCGCTCTGGGGTGTGCCTGCCGATGCGATTCAGCGCGTGCTGGAACAGGCCGAAGGTTTGCTGCACCGCTTGCAACTCGTGCGCGAGCGCGCCGGTGTGCGTTATTTCGACGACTCGAAGGGCACCAACGTCGGCGCCGTGATCAAATCGCTCGAAAGCTTCGCCGGCAACGTGATTCTCCTGCTCGGCGGTTACGACAAGGGCAGCGACTTCTCCGTCCTGCGCCCGTTGCTCGCCAAGCGGGCGAAGCAAGTGGTGCTGTTCGGCAAGGCGGGCGTGACGATTGCGGCGCAGATTTCCGGTGCGGCGCCGATGGTCGAGGTGGCGAGCTTGACCGACGCCGTGGCGGCCGCGGCGACAACCGCGCGGCCCGGTGACACGGTGCTGTTGTCGCCGGGCTGTGCCAGCTTCGATGAATTCACCGACTACACGGCGCGGGGACGGCGCTTCCGCGAGCTGGTGGAGGCGTTGTGAGCACGCTCGCGCTGCCAGGCTGGCGTACGCTGCAGCGGCGCGTGGTGATGCCACGCTTGCACCGGCCCGACTGGTGGTTGCTGATTGCAGTGGCTGGTCTGGTCGGGCTCGGCATCGTGTTGGTGTTCAACGCGAGCTACTTCTACGCGCTCGATCGCAGCGGCGATCCATATCTGTATTTTCGCAAACACCTGCTCTCGATCGTGATGGGTGGAACGCTCGCCGTCGCGGTGTCGAAGATCCGCATCGAGCTACTCGAGCGGAGTGCTCATGTCCTCTTGCTGCTCGGGATCATCTCGCTGGCTCTCGTGTTGATTCCGCACGTGGGCCTGGTGCGCGGGGGGGCGCGTCGATGGATCGGGATCGGCGGTTTTTCGATCCAGCCCTCGGAGTGGGTGAAGATTGCGCTGGCGATTTATCTCGCGCAATCGATTGCGCGCCGCGGCGAGAAGATGGCCTCGTTCACGATGGGCATTCTTCCGCACTTGATCGTCGTTGGCGTGTGCATGGCGCTCATCGTGGTGCAGCCGGACTTCGGGACGGCGGCGATCCTCGGCTTGTTGCTGATGGCGATGTTGTTTGCCGGTGGCGCGCGCGTGCTGCACCTGCTGGCGCTTGCCGTGCCTGGGATTCTGCTGGCCACCTTCACCATCATGCACGCCGGCTACCGCATGCGGCGCATCATGGCGTTCCTCGATCCGTGGAAGTACAGCAAGGACATCGCTTTCCAACTCGTGCAATCGTTGATCGCGTTTGGTTCGGGCGGCGTCACGGGCGTCGGGCTGGGCCAGAGCAAACAGAAGCTCTTCTTCCTGCCTGAGGCGCACACCGACTTCATCTTTGCCCTTGTGGGTGAGGAGCTCGGATTGTTCGGGGTTCTGCTGGTACTCGCGCTGTTCGGGCTGCTCGGCATGCGCGGCTTCCGGGTCGCCTTGCGACACCCCGATCGGTTCGGAAGCTTACTGGCATTCGGGCTGACTTTGGTGCTATTGCTCGAAGCGGTGGTGAACGTGGGGGTGGTGTTGGGACTGCTTCCTACCAAAGGCTTGGCCCTTCCATTTTTGAGCAGTGGCGGTTCCGCCATGATGGTGGCGCTCGTCCAAGTCGGCTTGTTGGCCGCGCTGTCGCGGCAGACTGGTTGAGGATGCGCATGATCGTGGCCGGCGGCGGGACGGGCGGGCATCTCTTCCCGGGATTGGCAGTGGCCCAAGCCGCGGACGCCGCGGGCGATACGGTGTGGTTTGTCGGCAGCCGCTACGGCATCGAGGCTCGGGTGATCCCGTCGACACCGTTCAACTTTATCGCGTTGCCGATGCGCGGATTGCGTGGTCACGGCTGGCGTGGCGTGCTGGATGTCGCGTGGCGGTTGCCGGTGTCGCTGCTGCGAGCATGGAGGGTCCTCGGTCAGTTCCGCCCCGAGGTGGTGGTTGGAGTCGGTGGCTACGCGTCCGCACCGATGGTGTTGGCCGCGTGGCTGCGGCGGATCCCGCGCGTATTGCTGGAGCAGAACGCGCACCCTGGGTTGACCAACCGCCGTCTCGCACGTTTGGCTAATCGCGTGTGCATCGCCTTCGCCGACGCGGTGACGTTCTTTCCCGCCGGCCGCGCGACCCTCACCGGCAACCCAGTTCGGACGCTGCGCTCTTCCGAGGTGACGCCCCGCGTCGGCTTCACGCTCTTCATCTTCGGTGGCAGCCAAGGCGCGCATCATCTGAATCTCGCGATGACCGACGCGGCCGCAGCGTTGTCGCAGCGGGTTCCGCAACTCCACGTGGTTCATCAGACCGGCACGGCTGATCTCGAATTGGTTCGCGCGCGCTACGCCGAGGCCGGTGTGGAGGCGGACGTCTCGGCGTTCATCGACGACATGGGCGCTGCGTACGAGCGCGCCGATCTCGTCGTGTGTCGCTCCGGCGCCACGACGGTGGCTGAGCTGACGACGCTCGGCAAGCCGGCGATCCTGATTCCGTATCCATTCGCCGCCGACGATGAGCAGCGCGCCAATGCCGAGGTGCTGGTGCGTCGCGGAGCGGCCGAGATGATTCTCGATCGCGACCTCACCGGCGCGCTCGTCGCCGAACGCGTCAGCGCCCTTGCCGCCGATCCGGCGCGGCGCCAAGCGATGGCGAGCGCGGCACGGCAACTCGCGGTTCCGGATGCGGCCGAACGCGTGCTTGCAGTCTGCCGCGAAGTGATCGCTCAGGAGGCCAGGCATGCCTAAGTTGTTCACCGAGCCACGGCGCGTTCACTTCGTCGGCATTGGCGGCATCGGCATGAGCGGAATCGCCGAGGTGCTGCTCACCCTCGGGCACCAGGTTACGGGTTCCGACATCGGCGAGAGCGACACGACGCGGCGACTCACGCAGCTTGGCGCGCGCATCACCATCGGCCACTCGGCTGCGGCCGTGCCGCCAGATGTCAATGTGGTGGTGATCTCGTCGGCGGTGAAATTCTCCAACCCCGAAGTCGTGCGCGCGCGCGAGTTGAAGATCCCGGTGATTCCGCGCGCTGAAATGCTCGCCGAGCTGATGCGCTTGAAGTGGGGCATCGCGGTTGCCGGCACGCACGGCAAGACCACCACCACGTCGTTGATCGCCGCAATCTTGCGCCGCGCCGACCTCGACCCGACCGTGGTGATCGGTGGCCGGGTGCACAGCCTGGGCAGCAACGCGCGCCTTGGGCAGGGCGAGCTGATGGTCGTCGAGGCCGACGAAAGCGACGGGACGTTCTTGCTCCTGTCGCCGACGATCGCGGTGATCACCAACATCGACCCCGAACACCTCGACTACTACGGCGACATGGATCGCGTGAAGGCGGCGTATCTGGAGTTCGCCAATCGCGTTCCGTTTTACGGCGCGGCGGTGGTGTGCCTCGACCATGTCACCGTGCGCGCGTTGTTGCCGCAGATGCGCAAGCGCGTGATCACGTACGGAACCACCGAGGAAGCCGACTTCGTTGCGCGCAACCTCTCGGTGACCGGCATGACGACCAGCTTCGAGGTGGTTGCTCACGGCGAGTCGTTGGGCGAACTGGCGGTGCGCATGCCGGGCCGGCATCACGCCCTCAACGCGCTCGCGGCGACCGCCGTGGCCATGGAGCTCGACGTGTCGCTTGGCGCGATCCGCGACGCCTTGGCCGAGTTCGGCGGCATTCATCGCCGCTTCGAGGTGTGTGGCGAGGCCGGCGGGGTGCTGGTCGTCAGCGACTACGGTCATCATCCGGAAGAAATTCGCGCCACCATCGCGGCGGCGCGGGAAGGATTCGGGCGCCGCTTGGTCGTCGTCTTCCAACCGCACCGCTTTACCCGTACGCGCGATCTGTTCGGTGACTTCCTCGACGCCTTCGACGCCGCGGATGAATTGGTGCTGACCGAAATCTACGCCGCCGGCGAGGCGCCCATCGAGGGCGTGACGAGCGAAGTGTTGTACTGGGCGCTGCGCCGTCGTGGCCACATCGAAGCTAGCTACGTTCCGCAGCGCGATCAGGTGGTGCCGGAGCTGCAGGCGCGCGTGCGCCCCGGCGATCTCGTGCTGATGCTGGGCGCCGGCGATATCTATCAAGCCGGCGAAGAGTTGGTGCGCGCGCTCACCGGCTCACCGCACGCGTGGACGATGCAGTGACCGAAGCGCTTCTCAACTCCCTGCGCGAAGTCTTTGGCGCGCGTGCCCGTGCCGGCGAACCGCTCAGCCGCCACACTTCGTTTCGTATTGGTGGCCCTGCCGATGTGTGGGTGGAAGTCGACAGCGTGGCGGAAGTGCAGCAGGTGCTGAGCGCGGCCCACCGCGCCGCGGCGCCGCTGTTCGTATTGGGGGGCGGCACCAATCTGCTGGTGAGCGATCGCGGCGTACGCGGCATCGTGATGAAGCTCGGACGTACGTTCGCGCAGATCGAGTGGCATCCCAACGGTGCGGGCACGCACGTGTACGCCGGCGCGGCGGCGCCGTTCAAGAAGTTGGTGACCGAAGCGGTGCACCGTGCGCTCGCCGGCCTCGAGTTTGCCGAAGGTATCCCGGGCTCACTCGGTGGGGGGTTGCTGATGAACGCCGGCGCATTCGGCGGCGAGATCGCGCAGGTGATCGAAGCCATCGAAGGCGTCGATGCCGAGCGCGGCCCGCAACGATTGCCGCGCGAGGTGCTCCGGTTCGGCTATCGCCACTTTGATTTGCCGCGTGGCTTCGTTGTCACCCACCTCGCGCTGCGGTTGCTGCCCGGCGATGCCGAGGCGGTGCGAACGCGCAAGCTGGAGTACAAACGCCGGCGCGAAACGCACCAGCCGCTCGGGTACCCGAACGCCGGCTCGATCTTCAAGAATCCGCCGGGACAGTATGCCGGCCGATTGATCGAGGCCGCCGGCTTCAAAGGTCGTCGGGTCGGCGGCGCGATGGTGTCGGAGCAGCACGCGAACTTCATCGTCAACGCCGGTGGCGCGACCGCCGCCGACGTCCGTGCGTTGATGGCCGAGATCGTCGCGGGTGTGCAACAGCAACACCAGGTAACACTGCAACCCGAAGTGAAGTTGGTCGGCGATTGGGGGACGAGCGCATGAAGCGCCGGCGCCGCAAGATGTTTGGCAAGCGCTCGCGCGTGCCGTGGCGGCGCTTGGCGCTCCCTTGTGTCCTGGTGAGTGCTGCGCTCGCGTTGATGGCCTCGGTGTGTTGGATGGTGCCGCGCGTGTGGACCGCTGCTAGTCATCATCACTATTTTACGCTCACCGAAGTCAGCGTGCGTGGCAACAGTCATCTCAGCCGCGAGGATCTTCTGCGCTGGGGGGATCTGCGGCCGGGCATGAGTATCTGGGACGCCGACCCGTCGCAGGTACGCGCGCGCTTGCGCGAACATCCGGACCTACGCGACGCGCAGGTCCGCCGTGACTTTCCGAGCCGCTTGGTGATCGTGGTACGCGAACGCACGCCGGTTGCCATCGCGGTGCTCGACGATCTGTACTTCGTCGATCGCAGCGGACGGGTGATGAACCGCCTCGACGACAGCGACAGCCGTGACCTGCCGTTGATTACCGGACTGCGCGCGAGCGCCGTCGACAACAGCGACGCGGTGCTGTTGCGCCGCGCCGTCCGGCTGGTGAGGTTGTGTCGGCGCGAAGGCTGCGGCGCAGGCCTGTCCGAGGTCAACGTCGACGCGCGGCGCGGTGTCACCATCGTTCCGCTGCGGCGCTCGGTGCCGATCGTGCTCGGTTGGGGCAATTGGCGCGGCAAGCTCACGCGTACTTCGCGGGTGCTGGCGGTGTGGGAGGGGCAGGAAGCGCGCGTGGCGTTGTTCGACGCCAGCTTTCCCAATCAAGTGATCGTGCGCTTGCGCGAGCAACCTGCGGCACCCAAAGTCGGCAAGCAGAAACAGCCGGGAAGTCCGCTCGTCCCGCGCGGCGGCGCCAAAGCGGGAGTGCGGACCTGAACGATGGCCAAGCGGGGGGACACGCAGGGGGAACTGCTGGTCGGGCTCGACATCGGCACGGCCAAGGTGGCGGCGGTCGTCGGCGAAGTACATGACGGGGCGGTCACGGTGACCGGTGTCGGCAGCGCGCCGTGCGCGGGTCTGCGCAAGGGAATGGTCGTTAACATCGATGCGACGGTGCAAGCGATCGAGCGGGCGGTGAAGGAAGCCGAGGTGATGGCGAGTTGCCAGATCCACAGCGTCTTCGCCGGCATTGGCGGCACGCACATCAAGTCGTTCAACAGCCATGGGGTCGTCGCGGTGAAAAATCGCGAGGTCGCATCTGGCGACGTGGCGCGCGTGGTCGATGCCGCGCGGGCGGTGGCGTTACCGCTCGATCGCGACATCTTGCATGTGCTCGCGCAGGAGTACGTCGTCGACGGGCAGGACGGCATCAAGGAACCGTTCGGGATGTCGGGCGTGCGGCTGGAGACCAGGGTGCACGTAGTCACGACCGCGATTGCCTCGGCGCAGAATGTCGTCAAGTGCTGCCAGCGCAGCGGTCTGCACGTCGCCGATCTGGTGTTCGCGCCGCTAGCTGCTGCCGAAGCGGTATTGACCATGGAGGAGCGCGAACTGGGTGTCGCGCTGGTGGAAGTCGGCGCGGGAACGACCAACGTGCTGATCTTCAGCCAGGGCGCGCTCAAACACAGCGCGGTGCTAGGTCTCGGCGGCAATCATGTCACCAGCGACATCGCGGCGGGCTTGCGGACGCCGTTTCGCGAAGCCGAACTGCTCAAGCAGCGGCATGGCTGTGCGCTGATCCGCTTGGCGAAGATCGGCCAAGCGGTGGAAGTCGCCAGCGTCGGCGGTCGCACGCCGCGCGTTCTGGAGCGCCAAACGTTGGCCGAGATCATCGAGCCGCGCTTGGAGGAGATCTTCACGCTCGCGCATCGGCAGATCGTGCGCTGCGGCTACGAGGACGCGTTGACCTCGGGCATTGTGCTGACCGGTGGCGGCGCCATGGTGGACGGCGCCGGTGCGCTGGCCGAGCAAGTGTTCCAGATGCCGGCACGTCTCGGCGTGCCGATCAACAATCCAAGCGCTAGCGGCAACGGCGGTAGCGCGCCGGCGGATGCCGGCGGGCCGCTGTTCGCGACGGCGGTCGGTCTGGTGCTCTACGGCGCCAAGCCGCGCGATACGGCGGCGCCGGTGGCCGAGGAGCTGCGCGGCTTTGGCAAGGTCCGCCAGCGCATGGTCGGATGGATCAAAGAGTTCTTCTGAGGGCATTTTTTTTCGTGTCGGGCCGCACTCCATGTGCTATGGGGACCCGCGGGGCAAGGAGGGTTGGTGATGATTGAGTTGGCAGGACGTGAGGCGGTGGGCGCATCGATTAAAGTGGTCGGCATCGGGGGCGGGGGCGGCAACGCGGTCAACACCATGATCGCGTCGGGCCTGCCGGGTGTGGAGTTCATTACCTGCAACACCGACATGCAAGCGCTGCGAGCCAGCCTCGCGCCAGTCAAAGTACAACTCGGTGAGCAACTGACGAAGGGCCTCGGCGCCGGTGCGAACCCAGACATCGGTCGCGAGGCCGCGCTCGAAGACGCGGAGCGCATGCGCGAAGTGCTCGCCGGGGCCGACATGGTGTTCATCACCGCCGGCATGGGTGGCGGCACCGGCACCGGTGGTGCGCCGGTGGTGGCGCGCATCGCCAAAGAGCTCGGCGCCCTGACGGTCGGCGTGGTCACCAAGCCGTTTCAGTTCGAAGGTAAGAAACGGATGCGTCAGGCCACCGAAGGGATCGAGCGACTCAAGGAAGCCGTCGATACCTTGATCGCTATTCCCAATCAGCGCCTGCTCGCCGTCGCCGCGCGCAACACCTCGCTGCTGGAAACTTTCAAGAAGGCCGACGACGTGTTGCTGCAGGCGGTGCGCGGTATCTCGGATCTCATTACGGTCCACGGACTGATCAACCTCGACTTCGCCGATGTACGGACGATCATGGCCGAGATGGGCATGGCGATGATGGGCTGCGGTGTAGCGACCGGCGAGACGCGCGCGGTCGAAGCGGCGCAGAAGGCGGTGGCGAGCCCGCTGCTGGAAGATGTGTCGATTCAAGGCGCACGCGGCGTACTGATCAACATCACCGGCAGCCCGACGTTGTCGCTACACGAAGTCAACGAAGCGGCGACGCTGATTCAGGAAGAGGCGCACGAAGATGCCAACATCATCTTCGGTGCGGTGATCGATGAGACCATGGGCGACGAGATCCGCATCACGGTGATCGCTACCGGCTTCGACGGTGCTGCGGTGCAGGCGCGGCCGGCCCCGACCGCGACCCCAATGCCTGCGAACGGCCACGGTGCGCGCGAGGTCCACCGCGAACCGATCGCGCCGACGGTTCCGGCAAGCCGTACCCAGAGTCGCGTGGCGGAGCCGTCGCGTCCGGCGCCGCGCGTTGCGGCGTCGAGCGCTCCGCGCCGGGTGGTCCACATGGGCACCATCATCGACGACATGGACTCGCCGACCTGGCAGCGTCCGAAGGCACTCGACAAACACGACGCCCGCGTCGAACAAGTCCCCGGCTTCACGATCTCGGAAGAAGATGAAGGTACCTATGACATCCCCGCGTTCCTGCGCAAACAGGCAGAGTGATATTGGCAGAGTCTCCGTGCCTGCCGAGTAGGCCATCCCACCGTTCGATGGGGGAAGAAGACCTGCATGCCGCAGCTCTTGGTGTCGCGGGGTCGCAGATGCTTAGCCGTCTTGGTCACCGGCCCAGTTGTTCAGTGCAGTCTGAATCTTTCCCGGCGCAGGCCACCGGAGGCGGCGCTTGCCAGGGATCGGTCTCTGATCCGTGGCCGCGAACCTTGTAGAGCGTGAACCTGTCAAACCGCGCGACCTCTGTCAGCAGCTTGGAGTGTTGCAGCCAGTAGTAAAAGTACCCACCGTCAGAAATGAAGTAGCGGGGATGCCGCTCGCGGATGAAGCGCTGCTGCCACTCGACCGTGCCCAGATCAATCGGCAGGAACAACGCCGCATTTCCGCACCAAAACGTATAGCTCCAAGGGTTGGCCCCCGCGACGATGGCATCTCTATCCATATGCCGACAAAACTGTTGGGTCGACCCATTGAGTCCCCAATCGATGAACTCCACGGTTCCCCTTTGTTGGTAGCTTTGCCAAGCGGCACGCGAATCCTGGAGACTTTGGCTCGCCGTCGTGAAGCAAATCAACAACACAGCGCCCACAAGCGGCAAGAGCGCGAAGAGCGTGACCGTCGCTCGCCCCAGTATGCCGCGGAAGTACTCCCCGGCGAGTAGGGCGAGATCGTCGATCATGGCCATCCCGCACAGCGCTGCGCCGGTGGCGCCGAAAAGCGGATAGCGGTTGGCGTCGAAGGACTGCAGCCCAACGGCGACTACGACGACCGACAGGCCGAGCGCGGAAAACGCATTGATGCGCTGCTCGAATGACCCAGCGCGGCGGCTTGCCAGTGCGTACGGCAGCGCCGGAAGCAACAGCCAACCCAGATGGTGGAACGTTCCATCTCCGTAGAGCTTCTGACAGAGGATATCGAAGCCGACCTTCATGCTCGGGAGGAGCTCGCTTGCGTGAGTGCGGACGAAGGTCAACGGGCCAAGGTACTCCATCCGGTAATGAAATGCGTCGGTGTCGCGCAAGACTTCTCCGACGGCGTAGCCGGCGTACGGCGCCAAGCCGGTGATGCTTTTCACGAGGATTCCGATGGAGAGGTGAAGCGCGATGAGGGCGAGGGCATAGATCCACAGCCCGGCGTGCCGCACACTGCGCCGCCAGCCAACTTCCCACACCGCCGCGACGATCACCGCCACCGCTATTGCCTCCAAGTTCGGTCGGGTCGCCCACGCGAGCTCAGTCGCCAGTGCGCACAGGATTGCGCCGGATGCTGAACGCATCACTCCCCGTGCGCTGACGAGTATGAGCAAATAGGCGCCGAAGGCGGTACACTCGGTCCACGGGTATCGTGCCAACAAAATCCATCCGGGCGAGAGCCCGATCAGCAGGGCGGTGGCGGTGGCGGCCGGCAAACGCATGAACTGACATGCCGCAGGCACCGTCAGCGCGATGATTGTGCTGGCCCAGATCGCGTGTAGCGGCGAGATATTCGAGACCGTTGCGCCGAATTCAAACGCCAGTGCGAAGAGGACGGGCACGACGGGCGCACGTTCCGCAAAGGCCGGAAGAGGGGCGAAGTGATCTTGCAGAAAATAGTTCCACTGCACCGGGTCGACAAACCCGGAGCCGTGACGCCAGGCGTTGGCAATCGCGAGGTGTTCAATCGCGTCGGGCGACAGCCACCAAGCCGAGAGGGCGTGTGGTAGTGCAAACAGGGCCGAAACCAGCCCGACCGCCACCGATGCGCCCAGCACCAACCACGGGCTGCTCCGGATCGGCCCGTCGTCGGAAGCCGCCCACGCAACTCGAACGGCGGCCATCGCATTCTGTGGCCGGGAGTTCGTTGAGCTTGGACGGTCGCTCATTGTGGGAGGCCAGCCACACCAACACTCACTGCACGATCGGCTCCCGATGGCATACGTCGCACGGCTAGAGACTGCTCACTATGTGGAAAGCTACCGGAATCGGACACCACGAGCACCGCGCTTCGATAGCACGATGTCTCCCTCACTCCAAAGTACTCCCCGGCCTGCCGACTTGGCGAGTTTGCTGAATCGTCACAACAGCAGGGGGTTTGTTCCTTCATTGTATTCGTCGAACACTGATGATAGATATATCATTAGCGGTCGGCGCTCTACCCCGGCCGTCGAAGGGAGGATGGATCGATGAGCTACCTGGTGTTGGCTGGACGGATCTTGTTTGCTGCGATCTTTATTGCGGCCGCTCCGCGGCACTTCACTGGCGAGGGCATCGCCCACGCTGCCGAGCTTGGGGTCCCATTGGCGGGCCTGCTGGTCCCGGTATCCGGCGTGATGTCGGCGCTCGGCGGGGTGAGCATCCTCGTCGGCTATCAGACCAGGATCGGCGCGTGGTTGCTGGTGGCCTTCTTGGTTCCGGTCACCGCCATGATGCATGCGTTCTGGACCGTCAAGGAACCGCTGTTGATCCACACGCAGCAAGCCATGTTCATGAAGAACCTCGCACTCCTCGGCGCGGCGCTGCTCATCGCCTATTTCGGGGCCGGCCCGGCGAGCCTGGACAATCGCTGACAGCTGGCACTGACCACTCGACCGGGGCGGACTTGGTGCTACCACCCTTCGTCCGGATCGGGGACATCGCCGCGGAGCAGTTCGGCGTCGGCTTGGTCGCGGAGTGCCTTGCTCCGCCGCTGTGCGGGGTCGGCGGCGGCGCGTTCCTTCATCGCAATCAGGTCCGCTTTGCGCACGATGGGAATCGAGATCGCCCCGACTTGGAATCGTTCGGCCCGTTCGATCATCGGATCGAACGCGGCGTCAAACACGATCTGAACTGGCTCGCCGCTGCGGTGCCGGAAGTTCAGACTGTGACGGAAGTCTCCTCTAAATTGAAAGCCGGCGGCGATGAGTGCTTAACGCAGCGCGATTTGGTCAGCCGTTGACAGCACCGCGATATCGGTGTCGGCGGTGGCCCGCGGCACGCCTGAGTGAATGCCGACGGCGACGCCGCCGATCAGCGCGCAGGTGACACCGATCTCCTCGAACACCCGGGCGGTGTCGAGCAGGGCCGCGATCTTGTCGCCGGACTCAGACATGGCGGTCCCCTTTCCGTGACGCGCCGAGATCAAGATGCGATCGCGCGCCGTCGCTGTTGAGATTGCCGTTAGGATCCGTGCCGGACTCGATTCCACAGCGCGGAGGTTATCAGGGATGCGGTCGAGTTTGAAACGACTGATGCTTGCTTGAGGTAGACTTCGCGTGAAGACCGCGGGAGCCGGCGGAGGGGGGATGCCGGCTCCCGCGGGTGTTGCGGAGGGAAACTAGCTGGCGATGGAAAGTTCCGACTGCGCCTCGAACCGGTCGCCGTGGATCATGCCGATGCGGCGGTACTCGGGCTCGGTGCGTTCGGTGATCAGGCCGAGGCGAAACAGGTTCGGCATCACCGTGTGCATGAAGATCTCGCTGTTGAGCGCCGGCCATTCCGGCATCGCCAGCGTGCTCTGCACGACGTTGTCGGGATCGAGTCCGTACTTCGGCCCGAGCAGCCGCAGCATGTCGAGTTGCTGATTGGCGTTGAGCGCTTCGAGGATCGCGAACGCAAAGTCCTCCATCTCGCGCAGCTCTTCGGGTGTGCAGTCCTTCACCACCTGGCGCATGCAAAGGATGCCGAAGGCGGCGTGGCGCGACTCGTCGAGTTGGACGCGGCGGATGATGTCCTTCAGCAGCGGGTTGGTGGTGGCTTTCGAGATGGTGTCGAAGATACCGACCGCCATGCCCTCGAACAGTGTCTGCATGCCGAGCGTCTTGAGCTTCCACGTCGGCGCTTCGAGCAGCATGTCGAGCAGGATCTTGAGCGTCGGATCGATCGGGTGCAGCGTGCCCATTTTACGGTGCAGAAACTTGGAGAGCACTTCCACGTGACGTACTTCGTCGATCACCTGCGACCCGGCGTAGAACTTCTGATCCATCAAAGGGCAGGCGTTGGTGAGCTGGCCGCACAGCTGCATCGCCGCCTGCTCGCCGTGGAGCAGTTGCGAGATCAGGTGCGCGAACTCATCCCAGGCTGACTCGCGGCAGGTGGTTTCGTCGACACCCATGGTGGTGAGGATCGACGGCAACATCAGCGCGCCCATCTGTGGCATGAACCACTCGTTGCGCGGGAACGGCATCGACCAGTCGATGTCGGTCTCGGCGTTCCACTGGCCCTTCTTGCCGCGCTCGTAGAGGTTGCGCAGCTCCTCGACTTCGCTGCCGTACTCCCAGGTCCAATGGAGATCGAGCGGCACGTCGACGTCGAGCTTGCTGCGCAGCTTGGCGACTTCCTGTTCGTCGACGAAGTCGACGACGGCAAACTCGCCAAAGGCGCGCCGGTGATCGGGTAGAATTTTGTTCGTCATTCGGTTCAATCCTCCTCGTGATCAGAATGAGCGCGGCCACTGGCCAAGCCGTGGCGGAGCAGCGCTTTGACTTCTTGTTTGCGTCGCTTGATCTCAATCGGCGTGAACTGCGAGCGGCCGAGCAGATCCTCGCCGAGCTGCCCGGATGCGAAGTGATAGATGGTCAAGCCGATCAGACTCTGCAAGGTGTGGCCGATGTTGGCGGCGCGCAAGTGACCCGCCGCCATGCCTTCGCGCAACAGATCGCCCGCGGTGGCGAGCAAACGCTTGGTGGTGGCATCGACGTGCTGCTCTTCTTCGCTGGTGCCGGTGAGGTCGTCGTCCTCGAACAGCGAACGCAACAGCAAGCGCGCGTGCGAGGGACTCTCACCAAGGAAATCGACCAACGTGTCGAGCCAGCGATCGATACGCGTGAGCGGATCGCCGCCGGCCGCCAGCGCGCGCGTCATGCGCAGGTCGATGTGGTCGAGGATGCGTCCGACTACCGCGGCGTAGAGATCGACCTTGCTCTTGAAGTGATGGAACAGCGACGACTTGCTGAGCCCCGCCGCTTCGGCGACCTCACTCAGTCCCACGCCGGCAAAGCCGCGCCGAGCAAACAAATGCTCGGCGGCTTCCAGAATTTTGTCACGCGGGGTGACTTCAACAACTTGGGCGTGCGCCATTTGACCGACCGTTCGGTCTACGATTACCGACCGATCGGTCGACAGTCAAGAGCGAAACCGTCTCGACGAGAAAAATTTAGACGCGGTTGCCGTTGGCGTCGTTGTCCTCATCGGGCGGTGGCGGTACCACGTTGCCATCGAGCGTGGCACCAGTACCGGACTGGTTGGGACGCCGCCGGCCGCGCCCACCGCGCCGGCGTGATCGCCGCCGCGGCGCGGCCATGGCTGTGGTGGGCGGATCGGCTTCTGGCGCGTCGGATTCGGCTGCGCCGGATTCGGCTGCGCCAGGTTCGGGTGCGACAGCTACAACAGCAATGTCACTCTCCGCCGCTGTTTGCGCGCTGCTACCGACGCGCACCATCCCGTTGGGGCTGAGTTCGATGTCCTTCAACTTACGCAACCGGGTGACCAGTCGCGGCGAACCCGGCGGTCGGGTGAAGCCTTCGCTCTTCAGTGCATTGGCGAGCACGTCGAGATTGACCCAGCGATGGGGATCACCGCCCGCCAACCGTCCGATCACGGCGGCGATCTGTTCGTGCGAGGCGGAACGCCCTTCTTCTTGGAGCTGCGCGGTTGGAATTGAGGACTCGGTGAGGCGCGGTCGATGTGGCGCGGGATGAACGGCGGGATGCGCAACAGGATGCGAAGCCGACTGCGACTGTGGCGCATGCGTCGTATGTGCCGCCGTGCTGGGCCGGCGCCGGCCGCGGCCGCCGCGGCGACTGTGCCGGCGCGGTTCACTACTTGAGGTGGACGACGCGGTTGTTGATGCCGCGACCGTCTTGTAGGAGAGCCGCTGGAAGGTCACGCCGCGCACCGCGGCGAGGTCGCCAACCGCATCGAAGGCGCGGTCGGCTGAAATGATCTCCAAGCGATCGCCCGGCGACGATTGGCCGAGCCAACAGCCGGCGGCGACGGCGATCCACAGATCGCTCCAATCGCGCACGCCAGTCGCCGGCGCGCTGTGGACGAGTTGCGCGCCGAGCGCGGCCAGCCGCCGAGCCAACCCTTGCGCCACCGACTTCCAGTTGCCGACCGCCGTGACTTCGGTCGGCTGCACGGTGCGGTCGACGGCGAGCGCATCGATGACCCGCATGAGATCGACCTCGCTGCTGGTGTTCTCGACGTCGATGAAGATCGCGCGCCGCGCTCCACCGGCTGCTGGCAGCGACCGCTTTGTCGTTGCCTTCGCGCGGCCCGGCTTCGTCGTGGCCGCTGCGCGTTTCGGTTTTACGGCCGCGCGCGCCGCGGGCTTCGCCGTCACCCGTCGTGCGCGCACTTTGGTTGCCGGCTTCTTGGCGGCAACCTTCTTGGCCACGGGCGTTTTTCGCTTTGTCGATGCTGCTGCCATAGGGTTCCTTCCCAAACGAATGAATCAATCAATGGATCTGCGCGGGATCTGCGCGTTCACTCGCGCTCGCGCTGTTTGCGCTTGTTGAGATACCGCAGGATGCGGAAGTGGATATACGTGAGCAGCGCGGCAATTGGAATGCCGAGCCCGAAGGTCACGAGGATTTGTCGGGTCTCTTCCTTCATGGTGCCGGCTCGTGTTGTTCGAGTTCCTGCACCCGCCGTTGCAAGCTGCGGACTTGATCGTGCAGTCGCTCGATCTCACTCTCGCGGTCCGCGGCCTGGGGCGCATCAGCGGGCAGACCGTGAACCGTGATGTCGGCTGGATCGCGCACGGCGATCTCGGACACCTCGCGGAACTTTCGTACTGACCCGCGCACCGTCAGCGACTTGCCGACGTAATACTGTTCGGGTGCGGGCGGGAAGTGATCCAACCAGCCGAGGATCAAGACGACTTGCACGCTCTGCGGATCGTCATCGAACAGCAACCGTACGGTGCTGCCCTCGACGCGAGTGGAACACACGATGCCGCTGACGCCGTCCGCGTTGGCCGTCGCGAGGTCTGTGGCCGCGCCAGCGCTGGTGAGCATCACCAACACCGTCGCCGCACTCCGCAGCCAGTGTGACCCTCTCACAACTTGAATTCCTTCTCCGCTTCGTGGGCGGCGCTTTCGTGGTCGCCCGGCACCAGTTCGTTGAGCTTGCGAAACACGATCTCGATCAATTTGTCGAGTCGGCGATACTCGCCCGAGTGCGCGGCCGCGCGCGCCACGCTCACCGCTAGTCGCAACTTGTCGTCCGTGGTCATTGCTCCTCCTCAGGAGATGCGGGTTGGTTATAGGCGCTGTGGCCGCACACGACAACTCATTGCTTGATCTCGCGCCAACGGTACGAGCCGGCCAGAGCCAGCAATGCCACCAGCGTGATGGCGGCGCCGATCTGCAGCGGCACCGGGCGAAATACGCATCGCAATTCGTGCCGTCCCGCCGGAGCGAAGACCGCGCGCAGTACGCCATCGGCGCGATAGATGCGAGTCGGTCGTCCGTCCAATTCGGCCTGCCACCCGGGGTAGAAGATCTCGCTTAGCACCACGAATCCGTCGCGGGTCTGGTCGATGTCGACACTGATCGAATTGGCGCCGTAATGAGTCACGCGCGCCGAGCCAATACTGCTGGACGCGCGCGGCGGCTGTTCGAACGGCGCCTCCTCGAACAGAACGCGCTGACGGGAATCGAAGTCGCCGCTGCGCAGCGCGGCAATGACGGCGTCGCGATCGGGTAGTACTTGCCAATCTCCGGGTTGCATCACCGGACCCGACGCGTTCGGATCGCTGAGGAACTCCCACCGCCAGCCGGTGGGGTCGCGAGTCATGGTGTAGCGGACGTTGAGGAGCGATAGCACAAATGGAGTCGGGCGCGAGGTGAACGCGGCGTCCGGAATGGAGTTGGGCGACACCGAATACCACGGCGTAGCGGTGAGCGCCGAGATGAGATCGGCGTAGTCGCGTAGGACCAGTGGCGCAATGCCGTCGACGGTCGAGCGCTCGATCGCATATCCGGCGTTGCGGTGAATCACCCCCGGTGGCAGCCATACGCGATAGAGATCGACGTCGGCGGTGAGTTGCTGCAGCAGCGCGGCTTCGCGTTCGGGCTTGCCCGGCAGAAACTGAAACAGGGTCGGAAAGTGCAGCGCATTGGCGGTGAGATCGACAAGCAGCAGCAGGAGAGCACCAGGCACCAGCCACGCGGGACGTCGACGCAACCCGTGTAGCACCAGCGGACTGAGAACCAACAGCGCCGCCTGCCACCAGGGGATGCCGGCTATCAGGCCGGCGATCGCGAGGGCACCGCCGAGCACGACCACCCAACGTCCAACCTCCCGGTGTTGCAGCCGATCGAAGCCGAGACCGCCAAGGATGCACAGCGCCAAGCAGCACATCAGGGCCTCACGCGCGTGGACGCGCAGTGAAGCGTAGCCTGGCACCGCGTAGTACCAAAGCCAAAACAACGGCGTCGCGTCGGCCAGCATGAGGCCGGTGCCGAGCGCGAACAGTCCGCCGAAGGCGCGCACGCGCGGGTCGCGCCACTGCGGCAATGCGCAGAGCGCGGCGAGGATCGTGAGCACGGCGGCGTACGAATTCGTCTCCCAGCGAAAGCCGAAGCCGCTGAGCGGAAGACTGGGAAACAGCCACAGCAAAAAGTGACTCGGCGGAAATCCCACTTCTGCCGCGTACTCCGGACCGGCCGCGGCCCGAATGCTGAGTCGGGCGAGTTCGGCGGTTGGCAGCAACTGGACGGCCGATAGACCCACGCCGACACCGAACACTATCAACAGGCCGCGCGCGGCAAGCCACCAGGGTGTGACTTCGCGGCGTAACGGCATGCGCAGGACCTGATAGAGCAGGGCGGCCAAGCCGGTCATCCACGCCACCGGAATGCAACCGGTCAGAATCTGCAGGGCGAAGGCGACGCCGGCGCGCCGATACGGTCGCCAGCTCCCGTCGCGAGTGCCCACCTCGATGCCGGCGAGCACCCACGGTAGATACGGCGCCGATTGCACGAACATGCTGTGTCCGACGAAGGCGCGCGCAACGAAGTAGCCCGAGCACGCGAACGCGATGGCGGCGAACATCGCTCCCGAACGTCGCATCCGCAACGCGCGCCCCAACACCAACACCCCGGTACCGGCGATGGCAAGATGGATGATGGTGCTGACAACCAACCCCAGCCCTTCGAGCAGCGGCAATAGGAACCACTCGATCGGATAGAACACCTGTGACGACGGGTCGGCTTGAAACGGCCGGCCGGAGAAACTCCACGGTGCCCACAACGGCAGCGTGTGTTCATGCGTGATCGTCCGCCACAGAAAGCGGCGGCTGAACCCGATCATCTGTTCGTAGTCAGTGCCGCGCAACAGCTCGTTGCCATTGCGCAGAAACACCAACGGAACAAATGCGACGATGATCAGGATCAGCAGCAGGGCGTCGGTGTGCGTATCCGTCAGGCGCAACCAGTGCCCGCGCAGCCGGCGCATACTAACGCTCCGCATCCGCACGCCCCGCAGCGACAGCGGCGGCGCACGGCGAGCCCGACGACGTTGTGGCTCTGAGACCCTCGAAGCCGATACCCAGCATGCTCGTGCAGCGACTACCACGCGCGCACTGCGCGACTCAATGCTGGCACCCCCGCGTGTCGATGCTCAGGGAAAATGTCGGGGTTAACTGCTCGGTGGTTCTGTCCGCCCCGCCGGCAGAAGAGTCGGACGGACCGGATGAGCGTGCGAACGCGGTCTTGGAGGGCTACCGCGAGTACAACAACCGGCCGCTTTCCGGAACCCTGCCCTACTTGGTGCCCCGCGCGTCGTGAGTCTCGATGGGGTGCGGGTGTGTAGCCTTGAATTGCCGCACAACGACGTTGGCGCTTCATCCGTAGCTCACACCCGTAGTTTCATCTTGACGGCCGACAAGGCCGCGCGCTACATATCAAGCCGAATGATTTACGGATCCGATTCAATGGTCGAAACGGACTGAACAGAACACGATGATCGTTGTCCGGAATGAGAGGAGGCGGCGATGACTGAGTCGAAGGCTTCACACGCACGCAGAGGAATGGTCCCGCCACCTACCACGGCGCTTCGCGGGCGTGCGGCTAGCTGGCGGAGAGTGTGGCCGCGCTCGGGGGGCGCGGTCAAGTTGGTACTCTGCCTCCTGGTATTGGCGGCAGGGCACCCGGCGCGCGCCTTCAACCTCGAGCGGGTGAGCGTCGACAGCGCCGGTGCGCAGGGGAACAGCGATAGCGATACCGCCTCAATCAGTGCCGACGGCCGCTACGTGGCTTTCAATTCGGGTGCCAGCAACCTCGTCGCTGGTGACACAAACGGTTCTCTCGACGTGTTCGTCCACGACCGAGTGACTGGCACCACTGAGCGGGTGAGCGTCGACAGCACCGGCGCACAGGGGAACAGCTCCAGCGGTAGCCCTTCAATCAGTGCCGACGGCCGCTACGTGGCCTTCACGTCGAATGCCAGTAACCTGGTTGCCGGTGACACAAACGGTTTTGCAGACGCGTTCGTCCACGACCGAGTGACCGGCGCCACCGAGCGGGTGAGTGTCGACAGCATCGGTGCGCAGGGGAACAGCGGTGGCTATGCCGCTTCAATCAGTGCCGACGGCCATTACGTGGCCTTAGTGTCGGATGCCAGCAACCTCGTTGCCGGTGACACAAACGGCTTTGCAGACGCATTCGTCCACGATCGAATGACCGGCGCCACCGAGCGAGTGAGCGTCGACAGCACCGGTGCGCAGAGCAACGGCCGCACTTATACCGCTTCAATCAGTGCCGACGGCCGCTACGTGGCCTTCGGGTCGGGGGCCAGCAACCTGGTTACCGGTGACACACATGGTTACGTAGCAGTGTTCGTCCACGACCGAATGACGGGTGCCACCGAATTAGGGAGCGTCGACAGCACCGGTGCGGCGGGGAGCGGCACCGCCTATGCCGCTTCAATCAGTGCCGACGGCCGCTACGTAGCCTTCGCGTCGGATGCAAGGCTCGTTGCCGGTGACACAAACGCGAATGGAGACGTGTTCGTCCACGACCGAATGACCGGCGCCACCGAGTTAGTGAGCGTCGACGGCACCGGTGTGCAGGGCAACGGCGTCAGCTATGCCGCTTCAATCAGTGCCGACGGCCGCTACGTGGCCTTTGGGTCAGAAGCGAGCAACCTGGTTGCTGGTGACACAAACAGTTCCGAAGAAGTGTTCGTCCACGACCGAATGACCGGAGCCACCACGTCGGTGAGCGTCAACAGCACCGGTGCGTAGCGGAACAGCTACGGCAACGCCGCTTCAATCAGTGCCGACGGTCGTTACGTGGCCTTCGAGTCGTATGTCAGCCTCGTTGCCGGTGACACACACGGTCATGTAGACGTGTTCGTGTCAAGTGATTGTAGCGTCAGTAGCGCTGCAGTCTGTGGTGACGGGGCACGTGCCCCCGGCTGCGAGCAATGCGATGACGGGAACACTGTGAGCGGCGATGGTTGCTCAACGACCTGCCAGAGCGAGCTGATTCCCGGCGGCGGCGTTGCCCGTACGGATTGCACGCAGGAGTGGTTGGCGAATCCCGTTCCGGCGCGGGACCGCAAGAGTATTCCCAAGAACCAGTTACAGTGCACCGACGACGTCCCCGGCTGCGACTTTGGCACAGCGACCGGCGACAAGGCGTGCACCTTTCAGGTCGCACTCTGCTTCAATGCCGCTGAACAGCGCTTCAATTGCACGCCGACCGACGTCACGCGCGTGCAACTGCAGCGACCGAAAGAGGTCAAGCCGAAGGATGCCATCGACCAAGGCAACCGCGACGCCTTGGAGGCCGCACTGACTGGAATCGGTGGCGTGGTGCGCGGCGCGTGCTCGAACTCCGGGCCGCACCACGGCGAATTCTGCACCGCGAACAGCGACTGCGACTCCACCCCCGGGAGCGGCAAAGGCGTGTGCACAGGCCGCTTCGTGGCCTTTCAGCCGTCGCTCACGACGACCAATGCCTGCACCGCCTACGCGTCGATCACCGTACCGCTGCGGCAAACGACGACGGGCTTTTCCGCCGGCTACGAGACGCTCAGCCTCAAGGCCACGCGCTCGGACACGAAGAGCGACAGCGATACGCTGACCCTGGTCTGTAAGCCATCGCCGTGAGTTGAGGGGTCTAAATTATCAACCACAGCGGCGCGCTGGCGACGTCACGACCCACGCCCCTTCGCTGTGTCCCCTTGGCCAGTTCCGCAGGGAGTTCGAGGCCCTGTATCGAATCGTCGAGATGACGCCGCTGCAGTTCGGGCACCGAGGTGACCGCGCTTCCGCGATCCCTCAGCGGCAGGTGTCGGTGTGATCCGTTTGCATGATGATTTCATCATCACACGAGGTCAGTGGTGCGTCGCCAGCGCGCGCTCTGCGCCGGCTGGCGGGGCTGTGATCCGGCGGACCTTGATGCGGTGAGCGGTCTTCTCTGCTCGGGCGAGGTCGTACTGCATCTGAAGGCCGAGCCAGACCTCTGGGCGGCTGCCGAAGGCCTTGGATAGGCGTATCGACATCTCCGGAGAAATCCCGGCCTTGCCGTTGACGAGATTGTTGAGGGTCTGACGCTTCACGCCGAGTCGCTCGGCCGCCTCAGTGATGCTGAGGCCCAGCGGTTCAATGCACTCTTGCCGGACAATCCGGCCGGGGTGCGGTGGGTTCTTCATGGGCATGGCCGTTTTCCTTCCTAGTGGTAGTCGACCAGGTCAACATCGTAAGCGTCGCCTTCCCGAAATCGGAAGATGACGCGCCAGTTCGCTCGGACAGTCACACTCCAAAAGCCCTTGAGATCTCCCTTCAGAGGGTGGAGTCGGAAGCCGGGCAGGTTCATGTCTTCAGGCTGACGGGAGCGATCCAGAACAGCCAGGATGTTTTCTACCTTCTCGAGGTGATCCGGGCGGATGCCTTTGGTCTCCCCGTTCTCGAACAGCCGCTTGAGGCCCCTATGTCTGAAGCCTTGAATCACGGACCATCATGAAGGTGACAAGCGGCAGTTGTCAACGCCCTCCTCGCGGCAGGCGAACAGCGGCCGAGACAAGCGCGAGGGGTGTATCGGCGAGATCGCGGATGCCATACGTGCTCTGGGCCTAAGACCACGGCGAATCTTCTCTTGCGGTGACCGGGGCGGCCGAAGTAGAAGGCGAGCGCTCGACGATCGCAATGACACGGGAGGCAAGTCGCTTATGGTGCGAACCGATCGCGACTCTCGAACAATGAAACTCGATCCCGAACCGCTGTCGCTCGCGCGAGACGGCCTCTTTCCAGGAAGTCCCGGCAGTGGTTCCGTCATGCCGGCGAAAGCCGGCATCCATGCGGGGGCGAGTGATCGAGCCTGGATTCCGGCGTTCGCCGGAATGACGATTCGGAAGATCGCTCCATTACATATACATAGGCAAAGCCGGCGTTACGCGACGAGCGAGCTGTGGTTGGTTCGTCGGCCACTCGTGCCCGACGTGATGCCGGGTCTCTCATGACAACGAAGTCAGGACCCCGTTGCCGAGCTGGGCTGCTCGCCGCGGCGGCCGTGTTCGCGCTTGCGACCGCTTACGGCGCCTGGATGTTTCTGCGCGATGTGGCGGTCGACTACGCCGGCGAGGAAGATCACTTCAAGTACGGCTCCACCGGCGGTGAGCGCGCGTCCGGGTTGCCGTATTGGATCTGGCGCGCGATTCCAGAATTGTTTCCCGAGTATCTCCCCGATCCAAGCGGTGGCTACGCGTCGTTGGGGTTCATCTTTGAGGACCGCAACGACTTGCCGGACAAGAGTCTGCCGGTGGGGATCTCGAAACGACACTATCGGGGGATCGACCGCGTGTATCTCAACTGCGCTGCATGTCACACCGGGCGCGTTCGCGACACGCCGGCCAGCCCACCGCGCGTGATCGCGGGAATGCCGGCGAACACGTTCGATCTTGGCGCCTTCCGAGATTTTCTCTTCACGATCGCGCTCGACGCGAAGTTCAACTCCGAACGTTTCATGCTCACCATCGATCAGCTCGGGGCACGCCTTGGGCTGCTCGACCGCTACGTCGTCTATCCGCTCGCCGTGTATCTCGTGCGCGAACGCTTGCTGATGTTGCGCAGCCGCTTGCAGTTCACCAACCATCCGCCGTGGTGGGGCCCGGGGCGCGTCGACACTTTCAATCAACCGAAGGCGCTGCTCAACTTCCGCATGGACAACGCGCCGCCGCAAGAACTCATCGGCAACAACGACTTTCCGTCGGTCTGGAATCAACGCCCGCGCGAAGGCATGCGGCTTCACTGGGACGGCAACAACAGCATCGTCGACGAGCGCGACCGCAGCGCCGCATTCGGAACCGGTGCGTTCCCGCCGACGCTCGATCGCGCCAGCCTCGCCCGCGTCGAACGCTACTTGCTCGACGCCAAGCCGCCGGCGTATCCGTATCCCATCAACCAAGGGCTCGCGGCGCGCGGGCAGCTGCTCTATCGCGAATATTGCGCGGGCTGTCACGCCACCGACGGCACTCACTTCCGACCGGGCGACGGCAAAGTCGGCACTGTTGAGCCGATCGCCGCGATCAAAACCGATCCGTGGCGACTCAACTCGTACACCTACGAGCTGGCGCTGAATCAGAGCCAACTCTACGCCGGCTACGGCGCCGAGCGCTTCCGGCATTTCCGCAAGACGTTCGGCTACGCCAACACGCCGCTCGATGGCGTGTGGCTGCGCGGCCCGTATCTGCACAACGGTTCGGTGCCGACGCTGCGCGATTTGTTGGAACCGAGCGCGAAGCGGCCAGAGTTCTTCTATCGCGGTGACGATGTCTACGATGCTCACCGCGTCGGCTTCCGTTCCGATGTCGGAGCGGAGAACGGTCATCGCTACTTCCCGTTCGATACCGGCGAACCAGGCAATGGCAACTTTGGGCACGAAGGTGCGGCCTTCGGTACGGAACTGCGCGCTGCCGACAAGGACGCGCTGGTCGAATACTTGAAGACGTTTTGAACACGGAGCGACGTGATGGACAAACCGACTCGATCGCGGTGGCGTGTAGCGATGGTGATCTTCGCGGTGCTCGGCGTTGGTGTCGCCGGGTTGGCATACGTCGGCTGGTACAAGTTACTGCGCGAAGTGCCGGTGAAGTACGCGTTCCGCAGCGACGCCGAGCGTTTCATGTATGGCTCGCTGGGAGCGGAGAACGATCAAGGCATTCCGTACTGGATCTTCGTGGTGTTGCCGCGCGTGTTCCCAGAGTACTTACCCCGTGCCGGCGGTTACGCCGCGCTCGGGCTGCCGTGGCAAGAGGGTCACGCACTCCCGGTTGGCTTTCCGAAACGCATCATCGGATTTCCGCGCGTCGGCAACAACTGCGCAGTCTGCCACACCGCGACCTATCGCACGCAGCCGGACGAGACGCCGCACTTCGTGCCCGGGGGGCCCTCGCACACTTCGAACGCGCAGGCGCTGTTGCGCTTCCTCACTCGCTGCGCCGCCGATCCACGTTTCAGCGCCAACACGCTGCTGGCCGAGATCGAGCAGAACTACCACTTGGGCTGGATCGATCGCGTGCTGTACCGCTTCGTCATCATCCCGCTGACCAAGAAGCGGCTGATCGAACGCGGCGAGAGTTTCGCCTGGATGAACCGCCCCGGCTGGCCGGATTGGGCGCCGGGTCGCGACGATCCGATGAACCTGACGAAGTATTTCATGTTGCACCTGCCGATGGACGACACCGTGGGCGCCGCTGATTTTCCCGCGATCTGGAACCTGCACGCGCGCCCCGATCAGTTGCTGAACTGGGATGGCGCGACCACCTCCGCGCGCTCGGTGATCATCGATTCGGCCCTCGGCTTAGGCGCGCCGCCGCACGATGCGTTTCTAAAACAGATGCAGTGGCTGGAAGACTTCTTGCGCACGTTGCCGCCGCCGAAGTATCCACTGCCGATCGACCCGACGCGCGTGGCGAGCGGCAAGCCGGTGTACGATCGCTACTGCGCGGAGTGCCACGCCGAAGACGGCCCGCGCACGCGCAAGGTGATCGACATCAACGAGATCGGCACCGATCGCAATCGCCTCGACACCTGGACGCAGGCGGCGGCCGACGGCGCCAATAACACGGTGAAGAGTTTCGGCATCGATCGCTCGCCGATGATCAAGACCAACGGCTATATCGGCCATCCGATGGACGCCATCTGGCTGCGCGCGCCCTATCTCCACAACGGCTCGGTGCCGACGCTGCGTGCGCTGCTCGATCCACCGGCGCAACGGCCCACCGTCTTCTACCGCGGCTACGACGTGCTCGATCCGGTCGACGTTGGCTTCATCAGCACCGGCGCCGAGGCCGAGCGTGTCGGTGTCCGCTTCGATACCCAGGTGAAGGGCAATGGCAATCAGGGGCACTTGTACGGTACACAGCTTCCGACCAACGAGAAGGATGCGTTGATCGAGTATCTCAAGACACTGTGAGGGACCTCAGGGGAGGAGAGGAGCATGACACGTCGCTCAATCGTTTCGGTTGCGATCATGTTGTTGGTCATCGCCGCGCGTACCAGCTTCGCGGCGACGCAGTCCAGCGTGTGCGATACCACGCCGGGTCTCAGCGAGTCTGAACGCGCCGGCTGCCGGATCTGGATCTACGCCACCGCCGGTGATCAACGCTTTCACACCTATACGTTCCAACAGCGGATCGGTGTGCTCGTCGATTGGTTCCTGGTGCTGCACAGCGCCGCGCGCGATCAGCGCTTCAAGACGTGGGGACTCATCAACGACCCGGATTGCTGCGTGCCCGGCACGCCCAACTGTCCGGCCAAGAGCCTCGACGAAACCTACGGCTTCGATTGGTGTCCCGGTGATGAGGATCTCCTCAAGTTCGTCGGCAAGCCGGGCTACCGCGACCCGGCGTGTGACTTCAAGGATGTGCCGCTCGCGAAAGATGATCCGCACGGCCCGGCTGACCAACGCCAGAATCCCTGCGACCTCGCGTTCGGTACTTCGACTGGCGCACTCGGCTTCCGCAAGTTTCCCAATCCGCGCTTCAATCCCGCGGCGTGGACGAAGGTCAACGGCCACCCCGGAACTTGGGAAGGATTCGACCGCAAACTCAGCACGGATCAGAGCAACCCCGACTCACGCATCAGCCGCATGGCGGACGGGTCGATCGAGCCGCCGTTCCTGGTCGGCATGGCGTGCGGCGCCTGTCACATCGCGTTCGATCCGGTCCACCCGCCGAGCGATCCGGCGCATCCGCGGTGGGCGAACATTCTGCCGGCGGTCGGGAATCAGTACCTTCACATCTCCGAAATTCTGGCGTCGGGCATGACCAAGCACGCGCTCGAATGGCAAGTCTTCGCGCACGCGCGGCCGGGCACCGTCGACACCTCCGCCGAGCCCAACGATCAGATCGACAACGCCGGCACCATGAATGCGTTACTCGACCTGCCGCGCCGGCCGACGTTTCAGGAACAGGTGACCAAGTGGCGCAAGGTGCAGGCGTGCCCGGCGGGCGCGAACGACGATTGTTGGTGCGAGCCCGGGCGCACCGGCAAGTGCTGGCTGCGCAGCACGCAAACCGAAGCCGTCATGCACATTCTGAAGGACGGTGCGGACAGCATCGGCCCGCTCGAAGCGCTCCAGCGCGTCTACATCAACATCGGTTCGTGTTCCGAGCAGTGCTGGCTCAATCACCTCACCGATCTGCGGCAGCTCGATCCGGCCCAGCGCAACTTCGGTCAGACGCCGTTCGAGATTGGCCAGTGTCGACGCGATTGCCCGAACTTTCGCGCCATTGAAGACCGGCTGGCAGACATCCTCAACTTCCTGCTCTTGACTCGCGCCAACGAACTCTACGAAGCGCGCGGCCTGCCCGATGCCGGCGACCTCGTCGAGCAGCTCGACGGCGAGTTCGGCGCCGGTGCGGTGTCGCGCGGCAAGCATGTGTTTGCAGCCAACTGCGCGCGCTGCCACTCGTCACAGCCGGAGCCGTTCGACAATCGCGACTTCCGCGAAACGGTCGCGCTCGATGGCCGCAACATTCGCAAAGACTTCCTCAGCACCGATCAGCCGCTGCTGGTCTCCGAGATCGGCACCAACCGCTGCCGCGCGCTGCACTCGAATCACATGAAGGGCCATGTGTGGGATCAGTACGCCTCCGACACCTACCATGCGCGGCCGCCCGACCCGAATCTGAAGGAGCCCGACGACGGTGGCCGCAGCTACTATCGCAACGTCTCGTTGGTGAGCGTGTGGGCGCATGCGCCGTTCATGCACAACAACGGCATCGGACCCGAAATCTGCGGCAGCGAGGAATTGTATCGATCGCCCTATGTCGATGCGCAAGGCCAGCTGCTGGCTAACCCTCCCGCGTGTTGGCCGTACGACCCGAGCGTCGCGGGTCGCTACAAACTCTACAAAGCCTCGATGCATGAGCTGTTGTATCCGAAGCAGCGCATTCCGAAGACGATGAAGCTAGACGCCGACATCATCGTCGATTTCGGTCCCAAGATCTTCGGCGCGCAGCACGCGGAGGGCATGGCCATCCGCATCCCGCAAGGCACCAACGTCGGGTTGATGGGCAACTTCCAACACAAGCAGTTCGTCATCGATCTGGTGCTGGCGCTTACCAATCAGGACACACTGCGCACCAGGTTGGCGACACGCGTCGGGCCGGACAAGGCCAGGACCTATGCCGACGACATCCATGCGATCGCGCTCGAAGTCGTCAAAGCACCGACGAAGATGATCGACATCGTCGCGGCGCGCTTGCCGATGCTCTTGGAGCTGTACTCGTCGTGTACGGATAGCGTGGAGAACGACGGCCATCGCTTCGGCGAGGATCTGCCCGACGCGGACAAGAACGCGCTGATCGCGTTCCTGGCGACGCTGTAGCCGGACAGGAGGGAGCCATGCGAGTCGATTCAATCGGGCACTATCACTTGCTTGTAGTTGCGGCAGTCTGCGCGGTGTTGATGGGCTGCCATCCCGAACCCAGTCGGCCGGCGGTCAGCTTCGCGCCGTCCGGCGACGGCAAGGGCTACCATGACAAGATGGATCTCGCCAAGGTCGAGCAGACGCAGCCGCTCAGTCGCGCCGAGCGCAACCAACTCACGCCGCAAAATCTCAAGACCCTCACCCAGGAGGAGATCGATCAGATCTACGCGCGGTTGACCGCCGGCCCGATTCCGGATGGACCGTTCGATGGCGGCGTCTACTTCGCGCAGGGTACGGGCTTGGACACCATCGCGGAACAAGTCGGTGGACTGAAGGGTGCCGTGATCGAGCTGAAAGCCGGCGCGCTGCAGCATCTGGCGGAGACGTTGTGGCAAGGCAAGGTCTTCTACCGCGATCAACGCGTGTTGCGGAACCGGATCGAGAACACCGCACTGCTCACCCCCCTGCTTGGCGGCGATCTCGGTGACCTCAAAAACATTGCGAAGATCAGCGTGAACGGGAAGGACGCCTGGTTGCTGTTTCCGGCGAAGCTGTACTGCGGGCAAAGCTTGCTCGATAGCCGACGTGAGTCGATCATCATCGATTACGCGTTTACCGACGAGGTCGAGGGCTATCGCGAAATGCCCGACAAGCTCGCAGGGCGCAACGGCTTCCAAGTGCGCGATGAAATTCGCATGGTACGCCCGGGCTTCTACCTTGGTCGCGCCTATCTCGGCCGCGTGTTTGCGCTGAACTTCACCCTCTACAACGAGGAGCTTGCCAAGCGCGACGGCCCGGCGTTCGACGACAACAAAGCGATCGCCGAGGATTGCTGGATGGGAACACAGGTGCCAGTGGCCACCGCAAAGTAACAGGGCGCCGTCGCAGGGTGCGTGAGAAGCGAATAGCTGTGTCTGTCATTCTGAGCCCCTCGACTTCGCTCAGGATGACCATCACGGTGTTGGTGGGCGTTGCCCTGCTCGGGCTGCGCTCTCCCGCCAGCGCCGCCGAGCCGTCGCACTGGGCAGTCGATCCCATGCAACCGGGCGACAACCTGCCGCCCGTCGGCCGCTCGCTGTTCGACTTTCTCGTCACCAAGCGGGACGGACCCACGATTCGTTACAACGTCCCGTTTCCGTTCAACGCGCTGCTGGCGACGATCGATGCGCGCTTCGAACATCCGGCCGGGGGACCATCGCCCCTCAAGCGCGTGTTGATTCCGCTTGGTCGTTCGTTGCAACGGCTAGCGGCGGCGCCCGAATTCTTCGCCTTCCCGCGCGTCGTCGTCGCTGTCGACGGTGAGGGAGTGGCGCCGCCGGGGCAGTCTGGGATGTTACTGAAGGATCGCGTCTATCTCGGCTACCAAGAGAAAGGCAGCGTCGTGGAAGTCATCAGCTACAACGAGGCGGCTGCGCGTTTCGAGTTTCAAGTAGTGAAGGACTATCGCCCCGGCGGTTCGCCGCAGGTGTTCTACGCCAATCGCACGGTGTGTACCGCCTGTCATCAGAATCAGGCGCCGATCTTCTCGCGCGCCGAGTGGCAAGAGACCAACGCGAATCCCGCCATAGCGAGTCTGTTGCACGGCGTGCGGCGTGAGTTCTACGCCGTGCCGATCGATCAAGGCGTCGACATCCCGTTGGCAATTCAGAATGCCGCCGAGCGCGCCGACCGCTTCGCGGCGGTGCAGCGGCTGTGGCAGCAAGGTTGTGGCGAAACGGAGGACGCGGCGGTCGCGTGTCGTGCCGCAGCACTGATCGGTGCGCTGCAGTATCGTCTTAGTAGCGGCCGCGGATTCGATCGCCGCGCGCGTGCCTACCGCGAGGACTTCGCTCCGGTTGTGGCGCACCAAGTTGACACGCGTTGGCCCGGCGGTTTGCAGATTCCGAATCCGGATTTGCCCAATCGTAATCCATTGCAGGGCTTCGTTCTCGCTGACGCTGCCGACGTCGGAACAGAGATGTTGCGAGCGGCCAATGTGGCTGCGCCCTTCGACCCGCTCAATCCGCGTGCGCCGTTGGAGGGATGGAGCGCGGAGGCCAGCGATCGTCTGATCACTGGACTAACCGAATTCCTCACCGTCGCCGATGTGCGCGCCTTGGACGAGGCGCTCGCCAGCAAAGCCCACGGTGCCGCCCGTCACCGTTACACCACGCCGTGTCTGTTCACTGCGACGTGCAAGGGTTCCGCGCTCGGCCGCATGAAGGTGCTCTGTGAGGGCGAGCGCGTGCAGATCGACGGCCGGCTCTATTTCGATGACGACGCGGTGAAGAGCGGCACGCTGACGCGCGTCACTATGCCCGAGGCGGAGGAGATCCGCGATGTCCGCGTGGCCACTGGGGCTGTCGAGCGTCGCGGCAATGAATCCATCGTCAGGCTCGACCTCGCATCAGAGGATGCTGGCCTGCACGTGCGTCGCAGCGATGGCCACGCGGTCGAGCGGATCGAGTTGCAATGGCCGGCCACTCTGCCGAGCAGCGCTCCTGGCGAGTTCAGCTTCTTGGGTCAGGCCACCGTGGTGATCGTCGAGGATTTTGCGACGGTGCCTACCGCCGTGGCGCGGCTGGTTCAGCAGGCGCGCGCGGGCAGCTCCGACGCGTTGTCGGCACAGCCGTTTCGACGCGCCACCGTGGTGCGCTCGCTGCAAGCTGAACTCGGCATGTCGCCTCGCGCGTGGTGTTGCGAAGACGCTGCCGGGATGCCCCCCGCTCAGATGGAGACAGGCAACGACGGCGTCCCGCGCCCGCCGGATTTCGGCGCGACCGCCGAGCCCGCGCTGGCGCTGTTCTATTCGCACTGCGCGTTCTGTCACCAGGGCAGCGCTCGCCTGCCGCCGAACTTTCTAACCGGCACCGCCGAGCAAGTGCGCGCCAAGCTGGCGCACTGCGCCGAGCGGATCTACGCGCGCTTGGACATGTGGCAGCTCCCCTCCGCGCAGCGCCCGAAGACGCCAATGCCGCCGGCGACGTTGCAAAACGGCGTCGATGCGCCGCCGCATCCCGACTACCTCGTCCTCCGCGCCTACGCGGCGCGACAGCTCGCGAGTCAGGGCGGGCACGTCCCGCGAGCGGCGGACTATCCGCTCCGCAACTACGAAGACTTGCAGCCGTGCCTGCCCGCATCGTGAGGCGGCGTTGCTTGCATCGCGACGCTTGTTGGCGGTAGGTGCTCGCCCATGACTGACGTACAGGCGTACTACACGCGACCGGGTGTGATGACCGATCCGGGACCGCTGGCGGAACGTTTTCGCGATCTGCCGGCCGGCGTTGCCTCGCTGCGTGATGTCGTGCAAGGCGTCTTGCTGCACGTACACTGGGCGCAGCGGTACGGCGTCACGCTGCCGCCCGAGCGACAGCACGAGGTGCAACTCCGATCGACGAGCGAGATGCTAGGCCGCATTGGCGAACTCGACCCCAGTCCGTTGAACACCGCGCGCCCGGTCGATCGGCGGTTGGTGGGCAACTGCCGCCACTTCTCGACGCTGCTCTGTGCGATGCTGCGCCACCAAGGCGTACCGGCGCGTGCGCGCTGCGGCTTCGGTGCGTACTTCCTGGCGGGCGAGTTCGCCGACCACTGGGTGTCCGAATATTGGAACCCGACACAGGCGCGCTGGGTGATGGTCGACGCGCAACTCGATGCGTTGCAGCGCCAGAGCTTGCAGCTCCCGTTCGATCCGCTCGACGTTCCCGGCGATCAGTTTCTGGTTGCCGGCAAGGCGTGGCAGCGGTGTCGCGCGGGACAGGCCGATCCGCAACGCTTCGGCATCTTCGACATGCGCGGCCTGTGGTTCATCCGCGGCAACCTGCTGCGCGATCTCGCCGCGCTCAATCGGGTCGAGCTGTTGCCGTGGGATGCGTGGGGGATGATGTCCAACGTCGACAGCGATCTCAGCGAGGACGATGCGACGTACCTCGATCGGATCGCCGCGCTGACGCAGGCAGGCGACGGCGCTTTCACCGAATTGCGCGCGCTGTACGAAGGCGACGCGCGCTTGCGCGTGCCGCGCGTCGTTCGAAGTTTCACGCAAAGCGGAGTGTTGAGCGTCACGCTGCCACCGGGAGTGGACGACAACTGAGCCACCTTTGTCCGGAGCATCTGACCGATCAGTCAGTTGGCCACCCGTAAGACTCGATGAAGCGGCGCAGCGCGGCGTTGTCGAGCGATAGCGGAGGAAAATAGCTGCCGACGTATCGGCGTTGCCACCAGGCGCCCGACATATCGCCAGGCTTGGTGAATTCGTACTGGTAGAGCTCGGTGCGGATCACGCGCGGCGGACGATCGGGGAACGGATTGACCGCCAGCAGGCTCAACGCGTCGGCGTCGCCCTGAAGCAGTTGATAGATGAAGTGGATCAGCCAAGGATTGGCGCGCGGATCTTCCATCGCGGCAAACCAGATCTGCCAATCGATGCGGTAGTGAAAGGGCGCGACTACGCACGGCCGGCGGGTCACGTCGCCCGGTTTGCATTTGAACTCGTACGGCAGCCACTGACTCGACTCGCTCGGCGACTCGTCGCTGGTGCCTTCGAGGATGATCTCGTTGCGCTGCTTGCCGACGCTTCCAAAAGCGCCGTAGGTGTTGACGAGGTGCAGCCGATCGAACGAGCCGTTCATGATCTGACGTGAGCCGATCAGATTGCTGATCGGGCCGATGCTCAGGTACGCGACCAGTGCGACGTAGGCGAAGGTCACGACCTGCCGCGGACGCGATGAGTGCTCGCGTCCGACCTGCGCCACGCGTCGGCGCCAGCGCGCGGGCAGCAGCGCCGCCAGCGCCTGGTCGTCGAAGCAGGCGATGCACAGCGCCAACGTCAGCCAGTTGAGCCAGACCAGGTTGCCGCTGAGAATCAGCAGCACTTGAAATGCGATGAAGAACCCGCCGCCGAGCTGACGAATGCGGCGCGGCGCGATCAGCGTCCACGGCACGAGCAACTCGACGAAGTGATTGACGAGGACTTCGAAGCGATGCACGGCAGGCGGCAGAAAGTGGAAGTACCAGCTCAGCGGATTGGGCAGTGGCTGGGTCTCGTAGTGGTGCAGCATGCAGGTCAGATCGTGCCAACAGGGATCGCCGTGCCACTTGATGAGACCGGCGCCGAGCATGAGGCGGAACAGCATCCAGCGGATCAGCCAGATCAATGCGACCGGCGTCGCGTGTCGGTCGGCGAACGGCCGTGGATCGAGGAGCGGACAAAGAAAGATCGCCAGGAAGCCGACCTCGAGCAGCAGGATCTCCCAACCGTAGCCCCAGAAGAGCTGACCGACGTGAACGAACGACAGGTACAGAAACCAGAGCAGCGCCAGCAGCGGGACATTGGCGAAACCCAACAGCACTAAAGCGGACCCGCCGACTCCGACGTAGGCGAGCGTGGTGAGCAGGCTGTCGGAGCAATCGGCCCAGAAGATCGTCGGCAGCGCGAGAAACGCCGAGAGCCGATCCGTGCGCTCACCGATGCGGTCGAGGTAGCTCGCGGCCGGCAGCAATCCGTGCGCGCCGATCAGCGGCCGCACCTGCTGCGCGAGCGAGAGGAACGCGACGAAGTAGATCAATCCGAGCCACCGCAGGAAGACGAAGCGCGTGAGCCAGTAGCGTCCGCGGAGATCCGACCTGTTGTTGAGCTCGCCTGCGGTGTTTGCGCGCGTCATCAGCTCTTCGCGTTGGCATGACCGAAGAAAGCGGCCAAGGCAAGGCGCGCCGCTGCCACAGGGCGGGGCGGTCTTGACGTCGGGGGGCCATTGGCCTAGCCGTGCGAACGTGAGCAGTTGAGAGGAACCTTGGACCGAGACGAATTCATGCGGCGCGCCCTCTGGCTGAGCGTCGCGTACAACTTCGGCGGGGCGCTGCTCTTTGCCTTCCCGTCGTCCGTGCTCGGACAGCTCGCGGGTCTACCCACGTCGGTGCCGCCGCTCTACTGTGCGCTCATGGCGTTCTTCGTCGTCCTCTTCGGTGGCACCTACGCTTGGCTTGCCCGCCAACCAACTTTCAATCGGCCGCTGGTTGCGTTCGCCGCGATCGGCAAGGCGGGAGCGTTTGGGATCATTCTCGCCTGCTGGCTTGTTGGTGAAGCATCGGGTCGCGGCGTACTGGCCGCCAGCGGTGACTTGGTGCTTGCCGGTATCTTCGTGCGGTGGCTGCGCGCACGCTGAGCGCGCGCAAGCAACCGACTACTCGATCATCGCCACCGCTTCGACCTCGACCAGCGACGCCGCCTACCGCGGTCGCCGCCGCACGTCAGCGGCACTCCTTGCGGCACGAATCTTCGGTATGATAGCCGATCATACCAGAGGTGAGTCCATGGCGTCGGCAAAGGTAGCCGTTTCTCTTGACGAGGGTGTTCTCACACGGCTGGATCGTCTTGTGCGGCAGCGGGCGTTTCCGAACCGCAGCAAGGCGATCGAACAGGCCGTGAAGGAAAAGCTGGAACGTCTCGATCGCTCGCACCTCGCCCGGGAGTGCGCCAAACTCGACCCAGCGGTCGAGAAAGCGTTCGCAGACGAAGGGCTGTCGGGAGAGCTGGCCGAATGGCCGGAATACTGAGAGGTGATGTTGTTTGGGCTGAACTCAGCCCGGCTAGAGGTCACGAACAGGCGGGGATGCGGCCAGTGGTGGTTGTGAGTCACGACATCTTCAACGAGCGATCCGGAACGGTCATCGCGATGGCAGTGACAAGCCAAGCGCAGCGCGCTGGCTTTCCGCTCACGATGGAACTCACGAAGGTGCGGCTGCCCAAACGTTCTTGGGTCAAGATCAGTCAAATCCGCACGCTCTCGGTGGAACGCCTTGGTAGGAAATTGGGCCGGGTGACGCCCGAAGAGTTGGACCGGCTCGTCGATGGACTCAATGAGATCGTCGGAAGCTAGCAAGCGACCTCTGAGTCTCCTGCCCCGACCGCTGTGATCGCCCCGACAGCGCACGTTCGGCGCCACGTCGGCGGATCGCGTGGCGCTACTCGATCATCGCCACCGCTTCGACCTCGACTAGCAACTGCGGCACGGCGAGCGCCGAGATGACGAGGTAGGTGCTCGCCGGGTACTGGCCTTCCTTGAAGTGCCGCTGGCGTGCGGCGGCGATCGCGGGCCGGTACGCGGCGTCGGTTACGTAGATTGTCAGCTTCACGATGTCGTCCATCGAGCCGCCGCAGGCCTCGACTACGATTCGTAGATTCTGGAATGCCTGCTCCACCTGCGCGGCGGCGTCGCCTTCGCCGACGAGCTTGCCGCTGCCATCGAGCGCGACTTGCCCGGCGATGAACACCGGGGTGCCGCTCTTCTTCACTGCGTATGAGTAGCCGGTCGGCTTCGCCATGTTCGTCGGGTTGATGATCTGTTTGGCCATTGGTGATCTCCTTTGCGGCAGCGATCGCTGGTGTATGGCGGAGACCGATGCCCGAGACAAGTCCATCTGAGACCCTCCATCCTTTTCTTGCCCATCGACAGGGTGTATGCGGCGCGGCATGGCTACCGACCATGAAGACCTCAGCACGCTGATCTACACCTACGCCGAGCGTCTCGATGCTGGCGACTTCGAAGGGGTCGCGGATTTGTTTGCGCGTGCGACCTTCCGCAGCGATCGCCGCCCTGAAGTCCGGCGCGGTCGTGACGAAGTGCTGGCGGTGTATGGCGACACTGTCGCGGTCTACGATGGCTCGCCTTGTACCAAGCACGTGACGACGAATCTGATCGTCGAAGTCGATGCGGCGCGCGCGACGGCGACCGCGCGGTCGTACTACACGGTGCTGCAGGCGCGACCCGAGTTGCCGCTGCAAGTCATCATCGCGGGACGCTATCATGACCGCTTCGCGCGCGACCCGGCGGCGCACACGTGGCACTTCACCGATCGGCTGGTGTTCGTCGATTTGGTCGGCGATTTGCGCTGCCATCTCAAGCGCAACGTTATCGCGTCGCCGTAAGGTTGCCGCTTCGTCTCACTCCGTAGTAGAAGCGAGCGGGTCTGAGGATAGAGGAGATGAACCTGCTCCGCGTCGTCGGTGTTCTCGCGGGCCTGGTTGGACTGGGCTGGATCAGCGTTGCGCGCTTTGGCTTCGGCCGGCTGCGCAATCTCGATTGGCTGATGGGCAGCTCGGTATCGGCCGCGCTCGTGCTGCTCGGACTGTTCCCCGACTCGCTCAATTTCCTGCTCGATCTGCTGTCGTTCGAAAAGGGCGGCGGCCAGCGCTTGATCGGCCTGCTCATCTTCGCCGTGTTGAGCTTGTACGCGTTGGTATACCTGGCGCTGGCCCGCAATCGCCAACTCGAACGCGATGTCGATCGCTTAGTGCGCGAGCTGGCCAAGCGCGAGTTCCGCAAGCTCCATGACCCCTCGTCCGCGCCGGTGTACGTCGTGATTCCGGCATACAACGAGGAAGCCAACATCGAGCAGGTGTTGCAGCGGATTCCGAGCGAAGTGTGTGGACTGCCGGTGAAGACCTTGGTGGTCGTGGATGGCGCCACCGACGGCACCGAGGCCGTCGCGAGGCGATTGAACAAAGCAGCGCTGACGCAAGTGATCAACTGCGGCGGCGCGGCCGCGCTCAAGGCCGGCTACGATGTGGCGCTCGAGGCCGGCGCGGAAATCGTCGTCACCCTCGACGCCGACGGACAACATTCGCCCGAAGAGCTGCCGCGATTGGTCCAACCGATCGTCGATGACCGGGCCGACTTCGTGAACGGTTCGCGCGTGCTCGGGGTCTACGAGAGAGACAGCGTCGTGCGTGCCGCCGGCGTGGTGTTCTTCAATCGCTTGGTGAGTCTCCTCACGATGACGAAGATCACCGACTGCTCGAACGGCTTCCGTGCGATTCGCGCCACCCAGCTCGTGCGCCTCGACTTGCGCCAGCGCCAGTTCCACACGTCGGAGGTGTTGATCGACGCGCTGAAGAAGGGACTGCGGGTAGTCGAAGTGCCGATCACGGTCAGCCGGCGACTGAGCGGGGAGAGCAAGAAGCCGGGCTCGTTCTGGTACGGGGTCGGGTTCGCGCGGGCGATCTTCAGTACCTGGTTGCGATAGGTGCGGCCGCCAGCAGAGATCCGGCGGTGGGTCGCGGCGCTCGGTGCCTCGGCGCTGTTCGTCGCCGGGCTGATCTGGCTGGGGGCGCTCGACGATGTGCCGCGTCTGCTGCGCCGTCTTCCCGGCTCCGCCGTCGCGCTCGCGTTCGCCTGGCTGGTGGTGGCGGGCGGGTTGCGCGCGGTGCGCTTGCGCTGGATGCTGCCCACCCGTCCGCCTTTGTTCACCGCGTACGCGATCAATCAAATCTACAACCTGGGCACAGCCGTCATTCCAACCGGGCTCGGCGAAGTGTTCGGCGTTTGGTTCCTCGGTCGCCGCTTGGCGGTACCGGTTGGCAGCGCCGCCGCGGTGCTGCTGATCGGCCGCGTGCTCGACATCACGATCCTCTTGGTGATGTTCCTGGCAGCGTTCGTGGCCGGTGCGGTGGCGGTGGGGTCGGCGCAACGCGCGCTGGTGGCGATCGCGCTCGTGGCCATCGGCATCGTCGCACTCGCCGTGACATTCCGTTCCCATCTCGCCGCTCGTGCCCGCGTGCTGCTGAGGGGTTGGAAGCAGGCGGCCAACGCGCCCGCGCCGCTGCGGAACGCCGTGGCTGCCGTGCTGCACATTTTCGATGACTTCGCCGCCGTGGCGCTAGCGCCGCAGAGTTGGTTGCTGCTGGTGATAACGACAGCCGCGAGTCAGTTCGCCAATCTGCAGAGCTTGCGCGTGTTGTTGGCCGGGGTCGATCGGCCGACGGATTTTAGCGGCGCGCTGGCGATCTTTGTCGTCTATCTCCTGCTGCGCGTCCTGCCGGTGCAAGGTCTCGCCGGCGTTGGCACGCACGCCACGTGGTGGGCGCTGGCGCTGGTGGTGGTCGGCGTGGGACGCAACGAGAGTCTCCCGATCGGCGCCGTGCTCTACCTGGCGTACATGGTATTGCTCGTTTTGCTGTGTGCGACCGGTGCGCCGCTGCTCTGGCTTGGTGCGCGCACGCACCGGATCACCATGGATGACGCATGACGCTCACGCGGGGCGTCACTGCGCAGCGGCCGACAGCAGCCGTGATCTATGCGACGTTGTGGACCGGTCTCTGGTTCACGCCGTGGGGTAACTGGCTGCGATCGTGGCCGTGGCTGGGCACGGCGCTGGCTTTGGCGCTGTTCGTTGCGCCCGGCATGGGGCTGCACGCGTGGAGCACGCGCGGCATGGCGGTGCGCGTGAGTGGCCGCGTGACGTACGGCTTCGCGCTGTCGGTCGCGCTGACGGGCACGATCGGTCTGATTGCTTGCGTGCTCCATCTGTCCTTTGCATTTGTACTGGCGATCCTGTGGGGTGCTGGACTGCTCGGTGCCTTTGGGGTCGCGCGCTGGGAATTGCCACCGGCTGCCGCGCATGATGACCGTAAACGGCTCAACTTCGTCGAGGTGGTGCTGATGGCGGTCCTGCTCGTGCTCGCTGCACGACTGGCGCTGTCACCAGCGGGTGGCAGCGACGCCGCCACGCACGTCGCGCGTCTCACGGGATTTCAGCAATCGACGGCGCTCGGTTTCTCGTCGGTTGGATTTGGTGACGCCGTGCAGATTCCGCCGCGGTACTGGCTGGCGTACTGGCCGTTGTGCGAAGCGGTACTGGCGGCCCTGTCGGGATTGCACGGGCTCGAGCTCACCAGCGTCTACCTCGCGCCACTGCTGGCGCCGCTCGCTCTCGCGAGCACGTTCGAGCTGTCCGTGAGTCTCGGACTCTCTCGACGCCTAGCGGTATCCGCCGTTGCCGCGCAAGTGGTGAGTTTGGTGTTGCTGGGTGGGCGCACGCAACCCGGCCAGATGTTCTTCAATCATCTCTGCGACGACAACGTACTGGCCTCGTACGTCCTCGCGCCGGTCGCAACGGCGGCCGTCGCCAGGTTTCTGCGCGCTGGCCGGGGACTGTCGCTGGTTGGGTCAACGTACCTCGGCCTGGCCGTGACTCATCCGACCGTCTTCGGGTTCGCGTATTTGGTCACGGTTGCCTACAGCGCTGCCGAACTGCTGGGAGGAGTGTCATGGCGGCGCATCGTGCCGGCGCTGGTAGTGAGCACGCTGCTGATCGCCGGCGTATCGACATTGCGGTTGGTTGATCATCCATCGCAACAGCATGTGTACTTCAGTGTCGCCGCGGCGGAGGCGGCCGACGAAATGATTCCGACGCGATGGACGCGGTTGTGGGTGAGCGCGGACCACCGCACCTACGCAGTCGCGCGCCAAGTGGTACCGCCAGCGGCGCGCGTCGCAGCGTTGATGGCCCTGGCGGCGGCGCTCGTGCAGTTTCGGCGCGTACGCGCCGCGCGCTACGTGGTCGCCGTGGTGGGGCTGGCGGAGCTGACGTTGTGGCCGCAGACGTCCTGGCTGATCGGGATGTTGATTACGCCGTTTCACCTGTGGCGGGTGTGGTGGCAGGTTCCGTTCGGCATCGGACTGGTGGTGGTTGCCGGCGCTATGGTCACCATTGTACGCCTGCGGCAGAGGCTGCGCTCGCGTCTGACGGCACTCGGGCCGTGGGGCGAGTTGGTGTTCGTCGGCGCCCTCGTCGCGGTGATGATCGTCACCGGGCGGCCGAACTGGGTCTGGGCGCTGCACTTGCCGCCGGACTGGCGAACGGTGGCGTACGCGGAAGGCGAGTTGCAGGCGAGCGCAGTGTCGTGCCGGCGCACGTTCGCGGATCTGATCGCGATCGGTCGGGCGATCGACACCCGCGCTCCCAACGGTGCGGTCGTTGTCGGCGACGTATGGGGTAAGCTCGCGACTGAAGTGTGGGGAACCAACGACTTCATTCCGAGCGTTTCGACGAAGGCGCGCTTGGTAGTGTTCCGCAGCGACGAGCAGACGGCGCAGCACGGCGGTGTCAGCCTCACTGAAGCGCGGCGGCGCATTGTGCGGCTCAAGCAGGTCTTTGACGACGAGACGCCGGCGGCCGAGCGCTTGCGCATTCTCGACGAGTTTGGGGTCGAGTACGTTGTGTCGTGTGGCGAATGGCCGGTGCCATCAGCGTTGGCCGCGGGACCTAGCGCGGTGCGTCTGGAGGAGACGGCGGGCAATCTGCACCTCTATAGGCTTGCGAGGTTTGCACCCGCTACACCCAACGAACGGGGTAAGCCAGGCGCGCCACCGGGAGACGATGCATGACGCGCCGGCGACTGGTGGCGGCCAGCGCGTCGCTTGCCTGGACCGCGCTGTGGTTCGCTCCGTGGCAACTCTGGCTGCGGCCGTGGCCGTGGTTGCGCACGGCGCTGGCGTTGACGCTGTTCATTGCGCCCGGCCTGGGGCTGCACGCGTGGCTCACTCGCGGCATGGCGGTGCGCGTGAGTGGCCGCGTGACCTACGGCTTTGCACTGTCCGTGCTGGCGACCGGTCTGGTCGGATTAGTCGGATGCGTGAGTCACCTGTCATTCACATTCGTCATGGCATCGCTGTGGGTCGTCGGACTCCTTGGCCCGGCGGCGCTGGCGCTGTCGGATCCGACGACAGCGGGCGCGGCTGACGGCCGGGCGCGCGAGGCGATGAGTTGGCTCGACTGGCTCGAGTGCGCCGTCGTGTTAGCAATCGTGGCGCGGCTGGCGTTTGCACCCGCCGGCGGCGGCGATGACTTCATATACGTGGCCCGCATCACCCGCTTCGCACAGTCCGACGGGTTGGGGTTCCACTCGATTGGGTTCGGTGACGCCCCGCTCTCGCCGCGCTACTGGTTCGAGTACTGGACCCTCTGCGAAGCGGTGATGGCAACGGTGTCTGGACTGCATCCGCTCGAATTGACCACCAACTACCTCGGTCCACTGCTCGCGGTGATCGCGCTCGTCGGCGTATTCGAATTGGCGCTCAGCGTGGGATTCACCCGCCGGTTGGCTACCGCAGCGCTCACAGCGCAGGTGATTGTGCTGGTGATGCTGGCCAAGGAGCACCAACCCGGTTTCATGTTCTTCAATCGACTGACCGAGGACAAAGTCGTCGCGGCGTTTGTCTTATCTCCCGCGGCCCTCGCTGCGGTCGCCCATTCCATTGCGTCCCCGCCAACCGGACTCCTGCTGGTCGCCCTGCTGTACATCGGACTGTTCACCACCCACCCGACTAGTTTTGGTATTGCGGTGCTCATGGCGCTTTCGTATTGCGTCGCGGCGTTCGCTACAAGCCGCGCGCGGAATGTGCTTCGAGTCATGATCGTGCTCACGGCCTTGGCGGTGCCGGCGTCGATGATGCGCCTGGCCAGTGGCTCGTCGCTGGCGATGGCGGAGACTGAATTCACGTCAACCGGATCGGGTTCGCCGATGCGGCTAGCGCGACTGTGGGTTGGCCCGGACGGCCGATGGTACGCAGTGTCTCGAACGGTGATACCGTCGGTTGCCCTCGGAGTGGGCGTGGTCGCGTTGGGGATCGCCGTCTTGCGGCTGCGACGCGACCCGGCGGCGGCGTACGTCGCGGGAGCGCTGGCGGTTGTCGGATTCACATGCGTTCCCTACACGGCTTGGATCGTTGCGGCGGGAATTACCCCATTTCATTTGTGGCGCGTTGTGTGGCAGGCACCATTTGGCATTGCGCTGGTGGTGGTGTTGACGGCCGTGATCGACGTGCTGCGTCGACGTGTTCCGCCATCGCTGGTGCGGCGCCTGCTTCGTGCCAACCTGTCGGTGGTGAGTGAACTGGTGTTGCTGGCCTTGTTGGTCGGCGCCGTGCGATATGGACACGTCCGTGATCGATTGTGGGCGCTGCATGTCCCACTCGACTGGCGGACCTTTCTGTACCGCGAAGGGGAGCTCGTCGGCGCCCGGCTGCCGTGCCGACGGACCTATGCGGATCTGATCGCGATGGGACAGCTGATCGACCAGCATGCGCCGCGGGGGGCGACGGTCATCGGCGATCCGGCGACCAACAATCTGATTCCGAGTGTTTCGATTCGCGCCCGACTGCTGATGTTTCGCGCGATCGACCACACGCGGGAACACGCCGGCGTGACGCCGGGTGAAGCGCGACGACGCGTCGACGTGCAAACGCGGTTGTTCCATCGCACCACGCCGGCCGCAGAACGCAGTGCGCTTCTGCGGGAGAACCGGATCGACTACGTACTGTTGTGCGGCCGACCGGACTGGGCGGCGGAAGTGGCCGCGGTATCGCCGGGCCGTTTCACGCGTGTTGCCACGGCGGGCGACTTCGAACTCTATCGTGTGCTCACGCCGGTGGAATCAGAAGCATTGCGTGGGCACGAATGAAGCAGGCCACCTGCTGATGCGCTGCGATCGCCACCGAGCCGGTCTGGTTGCCGGCCTGCTGGTCGGCTGGACGACGCTCTGGTTCATGCCGTGGCGGATGTGGTTGGAGTCGTGGCCGCTGGTGTGCACGCTGATTGCGTTGGGGCTGTTCCTGCAGCCCGGTGTGGCGCTGCATGCTTGGCTCACCGACCGCGCCGCGGTTCGGCCGAGTGGCCGCGTGACCTACGGCTTCGCGCTCTCCGTGATGTTGAGCGGGATCCTTGGACTAGCGGGCTGCCTGGTGCATCTTCCGTTTTCCTTCGTGACAACTGCGTTCTGGGTGGTCGGGCTCCTCGGCCCGGCTGCGGTGTGGCGGGCAGGGCATCTCGCGCCGGTATCCGAGGGGAGTGGGCCTGGCTCGCGCGACACCGTGGTTGGCGCCGAGTGGCTGGTACTGAGCGTCGTCCTCTTTCTCGCTGGGTGGCTTGCATGTAACCCGGCTGGAGGCGGCGACAACTTCACGCATGTGGCGCGCATTGCACGATTCCTCCAGGCGGACACGCTCGGCTTCGAGTCGATCGGGTTTGGCGACTCGGTGCTGATCCCGCCGCGCTACTGGTTGGCGTACTGGCCACTGTGCGAGGCGCTGATGGTGGCCCAGTCGGGGGTCCACGGGCTGCAGTTGACGACGAACTACTTGCCCGCGTTGCTCGCACCGCTATCGCTGGTGTGTGTGTTCGAGTTGGCGCTCAGTCTGGGGTTCTCCCGACGTCAGGCAACAGCGGCGTTAGTTGCGCAGTTGATCGCGCTCGTGATGCTGGCGAAGGTCAGCCAGCCGGGGCTGGTGTTCTTCGATCGTCTCACGTTGGACAAGGTGGTTGCAGCCTACTTGTTGGCGCCGGCCGGCTTCGCCGCGGCAGCGAACTGGTGTGCGAATACGGAGCGCTGCCGGCTGTCGCAGGTCGGGCTGATCTATCTCGCCATCGCCTTCGGCCATCCGACAATGTTCGGTATCGCGTACCTGGTTCTGCTCGGCTATTGCGCAACCGAGATCGTGGCCGGCGCCGCGCGCGCGCGGGTTGTTCGCTTGGGGCTGCTGATCACCGCGCTCGCGGCGGCGCTGTCGATGTTGCGGCTGGTGAATCATCCATCGCAGGCGCATGTGCACTTCACCATTGCATCCGCCGACCGATCGCAGGACATGATCCATGCTCGTGGGGCGCACGTGTGGGTGAGTGCCGACCGGCGACACTATGCGGTGCCGCTGCGTATTCTCTCGCCGACTGCGGTAGTCATTGGGCTGCTGATCCTTCCGATCGCAGTGCTTCAGCTGCGGTCGCAGCGCGCCGCACGTTACGTCGCCCCGGCGTTAGCGTTGATTGGGCTGACCCTGATGCCAGCGACTGCCTGGCTGTTGGGGCTGACGATCACGCCGTTTCACCTCTGGCGGATTTCCTGGTTCGCGCCGCTCGGGATCGGATTGGTTCTGGCGGCGAGTGTCCTCGCGGGGGCGGTGCGTGATCGCTTCGCGTCACTCGATCGGTTTGCGGTCTGGGCGCTGCGTCGGAGCGGAGCGGCGTGGAGCGAGTTGGCGCTGCTCGGGGCGTTGATGGCCGTGCTGCACATCACTCACTTGCCGCGGCGGCTGTGGGCGCTGCATGCGCCGCCGGACTGGCGCGCGGTGGCGTACACTGAGCCGGAACTCCAGGCGGGCAAGGCGCCGTGCCGGCGCGCGTACGTGGATCTGATCGAGATGGGCCGAGTGATCGATCAGCGCGTGCCGCGCGGCGCGGTGATTGCCGGTGGGCCCGGCGATACCAACGAATTCATTCCGAGCGTGTCGGTAGGAGTGCGGCTCGTCGCCTTTCGTGGCGCCGCTCATACGATGCTACAGGCCAGCGTCAGCCAGGCCACGGCAGCACAGCGCTTCGCGGGGGTGCGCGCGCTCTTTGGCGCTGCGACAGGGCCGGCGGGCGGCCAGCAGATCCTCTCGGATCTCGGAGTCGACTACGTGCTGCACTGCGGTGAGTGGGACACCGCACCGCCGTGGGTTCGTCTGGAAGCGACAGTGGGCAACTTGCGCCTCTATCGCATCGGTGTCGAGCCGAACACCACGCGGAACGGATAGATCAACTGCGCGACCGTGGATACGAGTAGTCGTGAGATACGGCGCTCCGCCTCATAGGGGAAGGCCGGATCTGGGACGCCGGTATCAGGGTACTCGTCATAGCGAGGATACTGAGTGCCGAATAGGCGGTCCCAACAGCTGAAGATGACGCCGAAGTTCTTGTTGAAGTGGCGCGGGTCGTACGAGTGATGGACGCGATGCGACTGCGGCGTCACCAGGACGTAGCGCAGCAGACCAAAGTTGCTGCGGATGTTGGCGTGATAGAGCTTGGTGTACCACTGGTGAAACAGCGTGTACGTCACCAGCGTTGGCAGCGAGGGCTCGAGCATCATCAGCGGGATCAGTTGAATCGTTTGTGAAACCACGCGATCGACCGGGTGAACGCGGACATCGGTGAAGAGATTCATCTGGCGCTGGGAATGATGGACAGCGTGGAACTGCCACAGGGTATTCACGCGGTGGCGCACGTAGTGGTGCAACCACGCCACGAAGTCGGTGAACACGATCATGAGCGTGGCGCGCACAGCGAACGGCTGCGCCGCTAGCGAAGGCAAGGTCAGAAAGTCGAGATGCCGCTCATAGAGCGCCTTGAGCAGGGCGACGTAGAAAGACAGCACGGCGATGCGGAAGACCGTGCTGACGACAAAGTAGAGGGCATCCTGCAGTAACCCGACAGACACAATCGGCTGGTCGGCCTTGGTGGGAACGCAGTACTCGAACAGCGGAATGGCAGCGAACATCAACCATAGGATCGGGTTCAAGTAGACGTCCACCATGTGCGGCTCGCGCAGCGGGCGCAGCAGCGTTCGCACTGGCTGCGCGACGCCATCGACCACGCCGACGTACATGGCGGCGAGTGTGCCGATGGCGAGCGCCAGCGCGACACCAGGCGCGAGTGCATGGAGGGTGACGCTTCGACTTGTCACTAACGGATGCGTGTGCTCAATCCTCCGGTCAAAGCGGGCTTGTACTGCAACTGCGGGGATGGGGCAAAGCCGGTGCGGTCGACGTGAGTTCTAACGATGACGCGTGGATGAGACATGTGACGCGGCGGCGTGCGCTGGCGACCGGAGCCGGTCTGATCGTCTGGAGCGTCCTGTGGTTTGCTCCGTGGCAACCTGCGCTGCAGCCATGGCCCTGGGCGCGCGCGGCGGTGGGAGTAGCGCTCTGGCTGGCACTCGGGGTCGGACTCCACGCGCTGATTACCCGTGAGGCCTCGCGCTGGAGCGCTCGCCTCGGTTATGGATGGGCGCTTTCAGCCATGCTCACCGGGCTGGTCGGGTTGCCGGCGTGTCTCTTGCACGTCTCGTTTGCGGCGGTGATGGCGACGCTGTGGGCGGCCGGAGTGTTGGGGCTGCTTCTGCTCGCGAGCACCGACCGAGAGTCGTTGGGTGCGCCAAGACGGGTGGACTGGCCCGGCGCCGTGCCACTGCTCCCCGCGCTACTGGTCTTGCTGGTTGCGGCGCGCCTCGCCTTCGTGCCAGCCGGGGGTGACGACAAGTTCACGCAGGTCGCTCGCGTCACAAGTTTTCTGCAGGCGGATGCCCTCGGCTTTCACTCGATCGGGTTCGGCGAGGCGGTGACCGTGCCGCCGCGCTACTGGCTGGCGTATTGGTCACTGGGCGAGGCGGTGATGGCCGCGCTATCGGGATTGCATCCGTTGGAACTGGCGACCAACTACCTCGCGGCGTTTCTTGCTCCGCTCTCGTTCATTGCCGTCTTCGAGCTGGCGATGAGTCTCGGGTTCTCGCGGCGACTGGCGGTGCTGGCCATGCTGGGACAGTTGGCGGGGCTGCTTGCGCTCCTAGGCGGGCGGCAGGCCGGTTTCATTTTCCTTCTGCGGCTGCCGGAAGACAAGGTGATGGGGGCGTTCGTTCTAGCCCCGATCTGCCTGGCCGCGGCCGCGAGTTATTTCGAGGCACCGACACCGCGCCGTCTCGTGCTGGCGGGCATGGTGTTTCTCGGCCTGGCATTCGTCCACCCGACCAGCTTCGGCATCGCGTGCATGATCACGGTCGCATACGCTGCCGCCGAAGCAACGATGCCGCGGGCCCGCGCACGGGCGGCGCGCCTGGTGGCGATGGTGGCCCTGGTGGCCGCCGTGTTCTCTGTGCCCCGGTTCGTGGATCATCCCGCCCGGACACACACGCATTTCACCGTCGCCAGTGCGCGCGCGGCAGGCGAGCTGCAACAACACCGGCGGGCCAAGCTCCACATCAGCACCGATGCCCGGCGCTTTGCCGTGCCGGCGGCGATCGTGCCGCTGCGCATCCAACTCGCCGGCTTGGCGGTACTCGGGGTGGCGTTGCTGCGACTGCGGCGCGATCGCGCCGCCCGCTACGTTGCGGCGGCACTCGTGGTGATCGGTCTAACGTTTTTCGGTGCGACCGCGTGGATACTCGCCCTCGCGATCACGCCTTTCCATTTGTGGCGGGTGGCGTGGCAGGGGCCGTTTGGAGTGGGCCTGACGCTGTTGCTCCGACCGCTGGTGTATCGCGCCAGTCCGCGGCTGCAGCGTCCAGCGCTGGTGACGGCAGGTGAAATCATCTTCCTCGCCGCGCTACTCTTTGTGGCGTTGCCGTCGTGGCGCGCGGTTCGCCTGTTTCGCGTGCCCAGCGATTGGCGCTCGGTGCTGTACACGGAAGACGAACTTTTGCGGAAGCGGCCGAGCTGCCGGCGCACGTACGCAGATCTCATTGCGATCGGTCGCTTCATCGACGCGCGCGCGCCGCACGGGGCGATCGTGGTCGGCGACTTTCCGGATACCAACAATCTTCTGCCCAGCGTATCGACCCAGGCGAGACTGCTCGTGTTCCGACAACCAATTGAGACCGCACAACATGCGAGCATAGCGCTGGCCGAGGCCACCCGCCGTCAGACCGAGTTGGAGCGGGTCTTCGCTGCCGACACGTCGGCCGTCGAGCGGCTGCGCATTCTCTCGGACTACCGAGTCGATCTGGTGCTCCACTGTGGCAAGTGGCCTGCGGCTGACCAGTTGGCTACGGAGTATCCGGAGGCGTTTCGGCTCGAAGCCACGGCCGGTGACTTCCAGCTCTATCGGCTGGGGCGGGAGGCGAGGCCGGGATGAATGTTGCGATTACCCTCGCGCTGGTGCTCTGGAGCGTCCTGTGGTTCGCTCCGTGGCAACCTGCGCTGCAGCCATGGCCCTGGGCGCACGCGGCAGTGGGGGTAGCGCTGTGGCTGGCACTCGGGGTCGGACTCCACGCGCTGATTGCCCGTGAGGCCGCCGCGCGCTGGAGCGCTCGGCTTGGTTACGGATGGGCGCTTTCAGCCATGCTCACCGGGCTGGTCGGGTTGCCGGCGTGTCTCCTGCACGTCTCGTTTGCGGCGGTGATGGCGACGCTGTGGGCGGCCGGAGTGTTGGGGCTGCTTCTGCTCGCGACCACCGACCGAGAGTCGTTGGGTGCGCCCAGACGGGTCGACTGGCCCGGCGCCGTGCAACTGCTCCCCGCGCTACTGGTCTCGTTGGTCGCGGCGCGCCTCGCCTTCGTACCCGTCGGTGGTAGCGACAAATTCACCTATGTCGCTCGCATCACAAGTTTTCTGCAGGCGGATGCGCTCGGCTTTCACTCGATCGGGTTCGGCGATGCGGTGACCGTCCCGCCGCGCTACTGGCTCGAGTATTGGTCACTCGGCGAAGCGGTGGTGGCTGCGCTATCGGGATTGCATCCGTTGGAACTGCAGACCAACTACCTCGCGGCGTTTCTTGCCCCGCTCTCGTTCATTGCCATCTTCGAACTGGCGATGAGTCTCGGGTTCTCGCGGCGACTGGCGGTGCTGGCCACGCTGGGACAGTTGGCGGCGCTGCTTGCACTCCGGGGCGTGTGGCAGGCCGGCTTCGCATTCTTTGTGCGGCTGCCGGAAGACAAGGTGATGGGGGCGTTCGTTCTAGCCCCGATCTGCCTGGCCGCGGCCGCGAGTTATTTCGAGGCACCGACACCGCGCCGTCTTGTGCTTGCGGGGTTGGTGTTTCTGGGCCTGGCATTCGTCCACCCGACCAGCTTCGGCATCGCCTGCCTCATCACGTTCGCCTATGGCGCGGTTGAAGCCGCCGCGACCGGCGAGCTTGGGCGCGTCGTGAAGGGCCTGACCCTCGTCGGCACGATTGCGGCAGCGTTCATGGTGCCGCGGTTCATCGATCATCCGGCGCAATCACACACGCACTTCACCGTGGCGAGTGCGCGCGCGGCGGGCGAGTTGTCGCGCGGGCGCCGCGCCAAGCTCGATATCAGCGGTGACAAACGACACTTCGCGGTGTCAACGGCCGTCGTCCCCATGCGCGTTCAATTGGTCGGCTTCGTTGCACTCGTGGTCGCGCTTCTTCGGTTGCGGCAGGACCGCGCCGCGCGTTTCGTCGCCGGCGCGCTGGCAGTGAACGGTCTGACGTTCTTCGGCGCCACGGCGTGGTTCGTGGCGCTTGCGATCACTCCGTTTCATCTTTGGCGCGTGGCGTGGCAGGCGCCGTTTGGTATCGGCTTGATGTTGCTGATACGGCCGCTGCTCCACCTTGGGGCTCGGTGGGCCCGACACCCGCTCTTGATAGCTGGGGGACAGCTCATGTTGTTGGGTGCAGTGCTGACGACTCTACTGCCCTCGCGGCGCGAGATCCGCGCGTTTCCGATCCCGCACGAGTGGCAGACGGTGTTGCACACGAAGGAAGAGCTCTACCGGGAAAGGCCCGCTTGTCGCCGTACCTATGCCGATGCGATTGCGATGGGTCGGCTCATCGACAAGTTGGCGCCCCGCGGGCCGGTGGTGGTCGGTGACTTGCCAGACACCAACAGTCTGATCCCGAGCGTCTCGTCGCGGGCGAGGCTGGTCGTATTTCGTGAGCCGATCGAAACCGTGCAGCATTCTGGCATTGCCTTGCCGGAAGCGGAGGCCCGCACTGCCGCACTGCGAAAGCTGTTTGCCGCCGAGACGCCGGACCCCGAGCGCCTGCACATTCTGTCGCGCTACCGTGTCGAGTTCGTACTTCACTGTGGGGCGTGGAGGGCGGGAACGCGGCTCGCCACGCAGTATCCCGATACCTTTCGGATCGAAGCCACCTCCGGCTCCTTTCAGCTCTACCGGGTACAGCTGGACCGCACCGCCGCGTCTGCCGCCGACTGAACCGTCGCTTGTCAGCGGTGAATTCCTATGATCAACACCACCGCGTCAAACGACCGGCGACCGGTCAATTGTGGGGAGGGTTCGACTGATGCGAGTGTTCATCGCCGGCGTCGATGGCTATCTGGGATGGCCGCTGGCGCAACATCTGGCGGCCCGTGGTCACACGGTGGCGGGAGCCGATCTGTTTCTGCGCCGGCAGTGGGTGGAGGAAGTCGGTGGCGAGAGCGCGATTCCGATCGCATCGAATGCCGAGCGGCTGGCTGCGTTCCGCGAACATTGGGGCGTACCGATGGAATTCCGTGCGGGCGATCTCTGTGACTTCGAGGTCGTGCGAAAATGCTTCGAGACCTTTCGCCCCGATGCCATCGTGCATCTTGGGGAGATGCCGTCGGCCCCATACTCGATGATGGATGTCGCGCACGCGACGTTCACCCAAACCAACAACCTGGTCGGCACGATAAACATGCTGTTCGCGATGCGCGACCTGGCGCCCGACGCGCATCTGGTCAAGCTCGGGACCATGGGCGAGTACGGCACGCCGAACGTCGACATCCCCGAAGGCATGTTCGAGATCGAATACCGGGGTCGCAAGGATACGCTACCGTTTCCGCGGCAGCCCGGCAGTTGGTACCACCTGTCGAAGGTCCACGACAGCGCCAACACATTGTTCGCCTGTCGCGTGTGGGGGCTGCGCTCCACCGACGTGATGCAGGGCGTCGTCTACGGCACGCGGACCGGCTCAATGCCCGACGACTCGCGCTGCCACACCCGTCTCGATTTCGATCAGTGCTTCGGCACCGCGCTCAACCGCTTCTGCTGTCAGGCGATCATCGGCGACCCGATCACGCCGTACGGCAAAGGCGGCCAGAAGCGCGGATTCATTCCTCTGCGCGATTCGATTCAATGTCTGACGCTGGCGATCGAACATCCGCCGCAGCGCGGCGAGTATCGCGTCTTCAATCAGTTCGAGGAAGTCTACGACGTCACCTCGCTCGCGCGCCGTGTGCAAGCCGTGGCGCGCGAGGTCGGTCTCGAGGCGACGATCGCCAATCTGGAGAACCCGCGTACGGAGATGGAAGAACACTACTACAACCCCGATCATCAACGTCTGCTCGACCTCGGCTATCAACCGACGCACGACATGGCGGCGGAGCTACGCGTTGTGCTCACCGACCTGTTGCCACAACGCGAGCGGATCGCGGCGCGGCGCGCGTTGCTGCGGCCCGACATCCGTTGGGACGGCAGGCGCAAGCCGGTGGAGTTCTTGTCGCGGTGAGCCGCTGCCCACACGCTGCCTGATGCCCGGCCCGAAAGGGCTAGACCTACGACCGAAAAGTGTGCTTTGTGACGCGCGCGCCGACAGGCCGTAGTGGCGCACGCCCGGATCAGTAGGAATCGCGTGCAGGTCGTTCTCCGCTGGCTCAAAGAGCCGTTGCTTCACTTCGTCGTGCTCGGCATCGCGTTGTTCGCGCTGCATCGCAGTGTGGCGCCCCGCGCGTTGACCAATCGCATCGTCCTGTCGGACTCGGTCATTCGTGGCCTGCGGCAAGATTACCAGCGCCGCACCGGCATCGCCCCGACCGCGGACGAAGAGACGGCGCTGATCCGGCAGTACGTCGACAACGAAGTGTTGTATCGCGAAGCGGTCGCGCTCGGGCTCGATCGCGAGGACGTGATCGTGCGCCGGCGGTTGGTGCAGAAGATGGAGTTTCTCACCGAAGGCTTGGAGCCGATCCCCGAAGCGAGCGATGCCGAGTTGCAAGCGTACTTGGACGCGCACCCGGAGCGCTACGCCGAAGTCGACCGCGTTACCCTCACGCAGGTGTTCATCAGCAGTGCGCAGCACGGCAGCGAGATGGAGTCTGCCGCGCACGCCGTGCGCGCGCAGCTCGTCGCGGGCACCGATCCGGCCGCGCTTGGTGACCCGTTCGTCCACGGCGCCAAGTTTACCGCGCGCACGGAACGCGAGTTGGCGGGAGTCTTCGGCGCGCCGTTCGCGGCGCAGGTGCTGGCCTTGCCGCCGGGCAGTTGGTCGGAGCCGCTGCGCTCGAGTTACGGGCTACACGTAGTGTTGGTGGCGGAACATACTCCGGGTCACCGGCCAGTTCTCGCTGAAGTACAAGCGGCAGTGCGGCGCGACTACCAAGAAGAGCAACGCACGCAGGCCAATCGCGTGGCCCTCGATCGGTTGCGCCAGCGCTACGAGGTTCGTATCGAGCGACCTGCCGAAACGGTAGCCGCGCGGTGAGAGCCATGTTCGATCGGAACCAGCATAGCGTCGGCCGCCGACGACACGGCGAGGGACAGCGGCTTGCTCTGTCGTTGTTGCTGCTTCTCATCGGGAAACTGGCAGCGCCGCGTGGCGCGTTAGCGCACGCGTTCGATCCCGCCCTGCTCGATCTGCGCGAAGAACGCGCCGGTGAGTTCGGCGTCGTCTGGAAAGTGCCCGGGACCGGCCGAGCAGCGGATCTGACGCCTCGTTTCCCCGCTGAGTGCAATCGACTTGATGCTCATGAGACCGACGGCGACGGGCCGCAACATTGGCGCGTCGATTGTGGATCGTCTGACCTGCGCGGTGCACGCTTGGCGGTGAGCGGACTCGACCGCAACCGCATCGAAGCGATCGTACGCATCACCTGGCTCGACGGCACCGTGATCGCCGGCGTCCTGCACGGCGACAACGATGAATTCACCGTGCCGCGTGCACCGTGGTCGGGCGCTGTAACGAGCGGCGCCCCAGTCCGCAGCGTGCTGTGGAGTTATCTGCGACTCGGCATCGAGCACATCCTGTTCGGCTTTGATCATTTGCTGTTCGTACTCGGGCTGTTGTTGTTGGTCGATCGCACGGGCCTGCTGATCAAGACGATCACGGCCTTCACGGTGGCGCACAGCCTGGCGCTGGCCCTGGCGGTGATGGGTGTGGTGAGCGTGCCGGCGGCGCCGGTCGAGGCGTTGATTGCGTTGAGCATCGTCCTGGTTGCGTACGAACTCACCCGTGTCGACGGACCGGCGAGCCTCGCTCGACGGTATCCGTGGGCGGTGGCGTTTGCGTTCGGATTGCTGCACGGCCTCGGCTTTGCCGGCGCCCTCGCCGAGATCGGATTGCCCCCCGGACAGATCCCACTCGCGTTGCTGGCGTTTAACTTGGGTGTCGAGATCGGCCAGCTCGCGTTCGTGTTAGTGATGCTGGTGCCGCTGAAGCTGTTTGCTCGAGTGACGGCGACGCGGACGTGTCCGCGCTGGCTGCGTTGGCTGCCGGCGTACGCCATCGGTGCGCTGGCCATGGCCTGGGTGTTCGAGCGTATCGAGCGGTTCTGGGTGCCGTTCAGCTAGTCGCGAAGGGGAAGCTGATGCGGAATCATTTCTGGATCGTCGCGATTGCCGTCGTCATCGGTTCGGCGGGACCGCTGCTGGCGTGCGTTGGGGATTGCGATCGCGATGACCACGTCACGGTCGATGAACTCGTTCTCGGAGTGAACGTCGCGCTCGGGACGGTGTCGCCGTCGGCCTGCCGACCGCTGGATGACAACGAGGACGGGCACGTGACCGTCGACGAGTTGATCACTGGAGTGAACAACGCATTGGGCACCTGCCGACCCGCGTCGCGGCAGCCGTGTGCCGAGCACAATCGGTTGCGTAATGTTTACTATGGCGATCTCCATGTTCACACCACGCTCTCGTTCGACGCCCACAGCTACGAAGTGCGTACCACGCAAGCGCAGGCCTACCGGTTCGCGCAAGGCGATGCCGTCGCCTTGCCGCCAACCGACGCGGACGGCCACGGCACGCAGATGCTGCGACTCGATCGCCCGCTCGACTTCGCCGCCGTCACCGACCACTCGGAATTCCTCGGCGAGGTGGAGACCTGCTCGGTGCCGGGCTCGGCCGAGTACGCCTCCTCCACTTGCGAAGCGTTTCGCGGCGGCGGCGACGACGCCACGCGCACCTTCGGGTTGCTGCTGAGTCAGAAGATTGCAAGCCGGTTTCCCGACGTCTGCGGTGTCGGGGGCGCGAAGTGCCTGACGCAAGCGAGCGCGGTGTGGCAGCGCGTGCAGGATGCCGCCGACACGGCGTACGATCGCAGCGCGCGCTGTGGCTTCACGTCGTTCGTTGCTTACGAATACTCGGCTGCACCCGGCGTGAGCACGCTGCATCGCAACGTCATCTTCCGCAACGATCGGGTGCCATTTCCGACCACCTACTTCGAACAACAGACGCCACAAGGCTTGTGGAAGGAATTGAAGACCACGTGTCTCGACGCGGGCACCGGGTGCGATGTGCTCGCCATCCCGCACAATCCGAACGAGAGCAACGGCCGCATGTTCCACGTCGAGTATCCGGGTGCAACGACGCAAGCGGAGCAGCGCGCCCAAGCCGAGTTCCGCGTGACGATGGAGCCGTTGGTCGAGATCTATCAGCACAAGGGCAACTCCGAGTGCATGAATGGACTGTCGGGGATCGTGGGTGCGCCCGACGAGCAGTGCGAGTTCGAGAAACGACGCCAAGGCGAAATCGAGGACTGTGGCGACGGGGTGGGAAACTTCGGCACGGCGACCGCGGGGTGCGTGTCGCGCCGCGACTTTGCGCGCGGTGCGCTGCTGGAAGGATTGAAGGAAACGGAACGCATCGGCGTCAATCCGTTTCGCCTCGGGTTCATTGGCAGTACCGACACGCATAACGGCACGCCGGGTGCCACGCAGGAGAGCACCTTCATCGGCCATCGCGGAACCGACGACGACACGCCGGAGAAACAACTCGGTCCCGGTTCGCTCTACCCGGGCGGAATTATTTTCAGCCCCGGCGGTTTGGCGGCGGTGTGGGCGGATGAGAACTCACGCCCGGCGATTTTCGACGCGCTGCGACGCCGCGAGGTATTCGCCACCAGTGGCACGCGGCTCGCGGTGCGCGTCTTCGGCGGATGGAATCTGCCCGCGGGTTTGTGCGGCGATCCGCTGATGATCGCGAAGGCCGATGCCGCCGGTGTGCCGATGGGCGGGACGTTGGCGACGCGTCCGCCCGGCGCGGGTGCGCCGAGCTTCGCGATCTCGGCGCTGCGCGATGCCGGCAGCGAGACGCGGCCAGGCACGTTGCTGCAACGGCTGCAAGTGATCAAAGGGTGGATCGAGAACGGCGAGGCACATCAGCAAGTATTCGACGCCGCCGGCGACGCCAACAACGGCGCGTCGGTCGATGTGCAGACCTGCGCGACCAGTGGCCCCGGCGCGGAGTCGCTGTGCACGGTGTGGAGCGATCCGAGCTTCAACCCCGCGCAGTCTGCGTTCTACTACGTGCGCGTGTTGGAGAACCCGAGTTGCCGCTGGAGCACGTACACTTGCAACGCGCTCGCGCCCGATCAACGCCCCGACGCGTGCAGCGATCCGGCAGTACCGAAGACGATCCAAGAACGCGCGTGGAGTTCGCCGATCTGGTACGAGCCGAACGGACAGGGATAGTTCGTGGTTCGTGGTTGCGGAGCGGAACCACAAACCAGAGACCACGGACCAGAGACCACAAACCACGAACCCAAACTACGGTAACTCGTTCACGCGGTCCGGCTGCCACTCCAACTCCGTCTGACGCGGACGGCCGGCGGGCTGGAAGGAGAGGAGAATCGCGCGCCGCTGTCGGTCGGAGACATTGGGCGATGAGCGATGGAGCATCAGCGCGGGGAAGATGAGGAGTGAGCCGGCTTCGACTTCGACGGCAAGTTCCTGCGACGCGTCGATCTTGCTCGGGTCGGCGAGAAAGTGGGTCGGATCGTTCGGATCGCGCGCTGCCGGGCCGCGCGCATGTGAGCCGGGCAAGACCCGGATCGCGCCGTTAGCGGCTGTCGCGTCATCAAGAAATAGGATCGCCGTGCCGATCTCGTGCGCGGTGGTCGGCGAGAAGGCGTACCAATACGGGAAGTCCTGGTGCCACGGGAACTCCGAGCCTTCGCGCGGGCGCTTGAGGTTGAGCTTACAGGTGTAGGGGGCAACCGCATCGACGCCGAGTGCGTCTTTGAACGGTTCGCTGAAGCGGGAGTCCTGCCACAGCGCGTCGAAGCGTGGGTGCAGGTGAGTGAACGGCTCGATCAAGCGCACCGCGCGAGAACTTTCGGCCCACTCCCACTGGATTGCGGTGCGGCTGGAGAACTGGATCTTGTGGCCGTCGCCAAGCGTCAACGCGGGCCCCGCGTCATCGCGTTGCGCGTGTTCGACGACGCTGGCGATGACTTCCTCGACCGTGTCGCGCAGCTCTTGCACTTCCTTCGCGGCGAAAACGCCGCGGCGCGCCATAAAGCCGTCGCGCTCATAGCCCGCGCGCTCCCGCGCCGTCATCCGCATGCGCGGAGGCTTAGCCGATCGCGCGGCGTTCCGGAAGCGCTTCCACCGGCGGGCGTGGCGCGACGATGCCTTTGAGTTCGGGAAACTTCGGCGTGACGTGCGAGTAAAATTCGGCGAAGACCTCGAAGTCCGCGTCGATGTCGCCGGTGGTCACGAAGCTCGGCCCCAATCCCGCCACCTTGCGCTTGTAGTCGAGGTAGCCGAGGACGATGGGCACGCGCGCGCCGTGGGCGATGTGGTAGAAACCGGTCTTCCAATGCGTCGAGTGATTGCGCGTGCCTTCGGGCGGCACCGCGAGAACGAAGTGGGTGCGGTCGGCGAATTGATCGATGGCTTGCGCCACCACGTTGCGGCGCGCGTGGCGATCGATTGGCACGCCGCCGAAGAAGCGGACGATCGGGCCGAGCGGCCAGACGAACGCCGAGTCTTTGAGAAACCACGTGAGTTTCAATTTGAAAATGTAGGCGGCGACCACCAGGATCACGCCGTCCCAATTGGTGGTGTGCGGTGCGGCGATGATGACGAAGCGCGGCGGTTGGTGCACGCTGCCTTCGGTCTTCCAGCCGGCGAGGCGGAAGAGGAGCTTGGCGAGCCCGTGCGTGAACGAACTCACCGCGAACGGGTTGTCGGAAGTTCCCTGCATCAATTGTTTGTAGCGGAGGCCGGCGATGCTCACCAGGCGCTGACGTAACGGTTTGGTCACGGTTTGCGGTGGAGGCACGCGAAGTTGGTGGAAAGCTCGACAAAGGGAGTCCACCACGAAGGCACGAAGGCCACGAAGGACAGGCGGTTGAAATGCCCTCAGGCGGCTTGCCGTAGTCTCATTGCCGATGGAGTTGGAGTTGAGTTCATGAACGGTTTCTTGCCCTCTTCGTGCGCTGCGTGTCTTCGTGGTGAAGATTTTCCGATCAAGGTCAGACCATTGCGATGACGCTGGAAGTCGCGCATGGTGTCCCCCGTCGTAAGGAGGACCGCATGGCTGTGCGCATCGAACGCAAGGGACCCGTTTTCACCGTCATCCTGTCGCGGCCCGAGCGCCGCAACGCGGTCGATCGGACGACCGCCGCGGCGTTGGCCGATGCGTTTCGTGAGTTCGAGTCTGACGCCAGCGCGGGAGTCGCGGTGCTGTTCGGCGAAGGCGGCAACTTCTGTGCCGGTGCGGATCTCAAAGCCGTCGCGACCGGCGACGGCAATGCCGTGCGCGAGGACGGCGACGGGCCGATGGGTCCGAGCCGCATGCTGCTCTTGAAACCGGTGATCGGAGCCGTGGCGGGTTACGCTGTGGCCGGCGGGTTGGAACTCGCGCTGTGGTGCGATCTGCGCGTCGCCGAGCGCAGCGCTCGCTTCGGCGTATTCTGCCGCCGCTGGGGCGTTCCGCTGATCGACGGCGGTACCGTGCGCCTGCCGCGCATCGTCGGCATGGGTCGCGCGCTCGACATGATTCTCACCGGTCGTCCGGTCGGCGCCGAAGAAGCGCTGCGCATCGGCCTCGCCGATCGCGTCGTCGACGACGGCACCAGCCGCGCCGCGGCGGAAAAGTTGGCCGAGCAGATCGCGGCCTTCCCGCAGCTGTGCATGCGTTCCGATCGGCTCTCGGCATACGATCAGGCCGGCATGTCGCTCGATACGGCGCTGCGCAGCGAGTTCCGCCACGGCGTCGAAGTGATTCAGAGTGGCGAGACGGGCGCCGGCGCGGCGCGGTTCTCCGCCGGCGCCGGGCGCCACGGCAAGTTCGAGTGATCAGCAAACCATCTCACCGCGGAGTTACCATGTGTTCGGTTGGAGTGAGCTGAGAAGGATGGGAGCCTCACCTTGTGCACGCGGGACACGCGGAGCGTGGCCGCAAGATTGTTGCACCAAGAAGGGAGGCTCCCATGACCAAAGTAGTGCCGCGACCCGAACCGGGTCAAGCGGTCTGGATCGCGATCGATGTGGCGCGCGCGAAGTGGGCGTTCAATGTGCGCTGGGGCGGCGTGGAGCAGCGGCGGCTGAGCACGCCGGGCACCATCGAGCACCTGCAGGCGTTGGTGCAGGCGTACCCGGGCGGCGAGATACACGTGGCGTACGAGGCGTGCGGGTTTGGGTACGAGATCGCCTGGTGGTGCCAAGCGCAGGCGATTGCGGTCACGGTCATCCCACCCAGCACGGTGGAGCGCGCCCCCGGCGCGCAGGTGAAGACCGACCGGGTGGATGCGGCGGCGCTGAACGTCAAGCACGAGAAGGGGCTGTTGAAGTGTGTCCACATTCCGACCCGCACCGCGCACGCGCAGCGGCAACTGTCGCGCACCTACGGGCAAGTGCTCACCGACCGCAAGCGGGCGCAGATGCGCCTGCGCAGCCTGATGCAGGAGCACGGGCGCTTGGGCCCGGTGCCCAACGCGGGCTGGGCACGCTACGAGAGGTGGCTGCGGCGCCAGGAGATGCCGGAACCAGTGGCGGTGTGCATCGCACAGTTGCTGGCCGCGCGCGCGGGGGCGGCG